>JBEPWW010000176.1:0-3274 GCA_041642215.1 Salinimicrobium sp.
TCTAATATTCTGCGAACCTTAAATATATTTTATAATTTATCTGGTCTTCACACGGGTAATTCTGTTTATATTAAGGAGTAAAAGGAAGGGTTATGAAAAAGGTTTTTATTTTATCCCTGTTTACTATAATTGTCTTTGCCGGAGGTTGCGGGGGAGAAAATACCCAATCCAATGTAGATGCACCCGGGGAGGAAAAAACAACCAAATCAAAAGTGCTGGGAATCGGGCCGATCTTATGCAGGACAAGACCCCGCTGGACAAGATCAATGTCTATTTGGACGGGTTTCATTTTTATAACGGAAATATGGAGGGACAGATGGAGGCCCATCATTACGTGACCTAGTTGAATGAAGACCTGCATCAGGCGATCATATTTGACGGTAATGAAGATGACGCCAAACTCATGGGCATTGAGTATATCATCTCAGAACGCCTTTTTAAGGAATTGCCTGATGAGGAGAAAAAGCTGTGGCATTCCCATCATTATGAGGTGAAATGGGGTACGTTGATCGCGCCGGGAATCCCTGAGGATATTGAATATGAATTAATGGAGAAACTGGTGACTACCTATGGAAAAACTTTTCACACCTGGCATTTAGACCAGGGGCTGGAGTTGCCATATGGAATCCCGCAGATCATGATGGGCTTTACCCGTGATGGACAAATGCACCCCGATCTAATCGCAGAGAGGGATGAGAATTTCGGTATTTCCACGGCTGACAGAAGAAAGGCAAGGGAAGACATTCCAATGCCTCAGGTGGATTCCCTCGCTAATGCCTGGGAAAAAGGGGAAATAAGACAACTGGAATTGACAGATTCGCCACAGGGTATCCCACCCACTAAAAAGCCGGGATCTCCTTCGGGACAGTGATCCTTTACCTGAAAAAGAGGGGGCAATAGGTTCTTTCTCGCTGAGGGAGGAAGACCGGGATTTTCTTCTGCTGAGAATTCTTTCCTTTTTATTCCTCTACACACTTTTTGAAAATATACAGGCCTTCTTCCACTATTTCCCGTTCAATATTAAGGGCAGGCAGGAAAACCAGTGTTGACCCCTCAGAATTCATGAGCAATCCGCGCTGCAGGCATTCTTTTTTGATCTGGCTGGCATATTCCTCATTTTGGAGATCGACCCCTATGGCCATTCCTTTGATCCTGATCTCTGCCTCATGCCGGTAATTGATCGCCGAAAGCCGTTCCCGGAATAGAATTCCGAGATCTTCAATATTGCTGAAAAGGTCTTCAAGATGGTTCAGGAGGTAATTGATGGCGGCGAGAGATGCAGCGGTGCTTATAGGATGCCAGCCATAGGAGGAATACAGGCCAATCTCTCCTTCAACTTCAGCGGCGATCTCTTTTGTGGTGATGACGGCTCCCATTCCTGCGTATCCGGAAGAAATGGCTTTCGCCATACACATGATGTCTGGCTTAATTTCAAAATATTCTGTAGCAAAAAGTTTTCCTGTTCTTCCAAAACCGGTTATCGCTTCATCCATTACCAGTAAAGTTCCATGTTCTTTACAAAGCTCATCCAGCTTTTTCATAAAGCTTTCCTTTGGAATGACCACCCCCATGTTAATGATCACCGGCTCCATGATGACTGCCGCGAATTCATTGTTCTGCAACTTTTCCTCTATCTTTTCCAGGGTATCGGAATTTAGCGGGAGTTCAAATTTTTCACAGCCGGGCAGGAGGTTATTAAATTTCTTTTTGTTTGATGAGGCACCTATACTCAATGCTCCCAATGTATTGCCGTGGTAACTACCCTCCACAGAAAGGAATTTTTTTCTTCCCGTGTACATCATGGCCATCTGCATGGCAGCTTCCACTGCCTCAGAGCCTCCCGTAGTGCGAAAAGTTTTAGTGAGGTGTTTTGGCGTAATGGTGGCCAGTAGTTCTGCCAGATCTGTCCAGGGTTTATAATAGAAATGCGGGTAAACGTAAGAGGGTCTCTCAGAATTACGGATTGCCAGTTCGACATCTTCGTTCCCCCAACCCAGGTTTCCAACTCCCGCGCCCGAAAGGAAATCAATATATTTTCTGTTATTAACGTCCCAGAGCAAACTGCCTTTTGCACGTTTCACTTCCAGGTCCATAGATGGTTTTCCCCGCCCAAAGTAGCGGTCGTCTTTTTCTTTTACTTCCATAATACAGGATTTGCAGTTTTTAACTTAAGATAAGCAAAATCCCTGCGGAAGAGTGTTATAGAAAGGTGAAATGGATCATGAAAAAAGCCCCTTATAAAAGGGGCTTTGGAGTTGAAAAATCTAAAAAGTTATTGCCTGCCTTCCAGCCATTTTCTGGCGTTTACCACGGCTTCGATCCAGGGGGAAACCTGGTCTGTGCGGTCCTTTGGATAACTGGCCCAATTCCACGGGAAGGTCGAGCGCTCCAGGTGCGGCATCATTGCCAGGTGCCTGCCGTCATCGCTAACTACGATCGCTGCATTATGATGTGAGCCGTTGGGGTTGGAAGGATAAGTATCATAACCATATTCCCCAATGATATTATATCTCTCTTTTTCATACGGAAAGCTGAATTTCCCTTCCCCGTGTGCTGCCCAGATCCCGAGTCGGGTTCCCGAAAGGGAATGAAGCATGACCGAGTTATTCTCTGCAATTTCTACAGATGTAAAATTACATTCAAATTTACCCGAATCATTATGAAGCATCTTCGGCTTTTTATCATGGTCGGGATTGATCAACCCCAGTTCCATGAAGAGCTGGCATCCATTACACACGCCCAGGGAAAGGGTGTCTTCGCGGGCAAAGAAGTTGTCCAGGGCTGCTTTTGCTTTTTCGTTATAAAGGAAAGCACCTGCCCAGCCTTTGGCGCTCCCAAGAACGTCTGAATTGGAAAATCCTCCAACTGCCGCGATGAATTGAATATCCTCCAGGGTCTCACGGCCGGTAATTAGGTCTGTCATGTGCACATCCTTCACATCAAATCCTGCCAGGTCCATGGCGTAGGCCATCTCCCGCTCTGAGTTGGATCCTTTTTCCCTGATGATCGCCGCTTTTATTCGTGGCTTCGCTGTATTTATTTCCGGGAACTCTCCGGTGAAATTTTCAGGAAATCTAAAGTGCAGTGGCTGGTGCGCATAATTCTGGTACCGCTCTGTGGCATTGTCTACGCCGCTTTGTTTCTGGTCAAGTAAATAGGAGGTTCTGGACCAGGTGTCGCGCAGGGCGGGTATATCGAATTCGAATTCTTCAGCGCCATTTTTAATATGTAACTGTCTTCCTTCAGAAGGAGCTCCGATCCTGAAAAATTCGAT
>JBEPWW010000176.1:3284-5809 GCA_041642215.1 Salinimicrobium sp.
TCATCTTTGGCTTGCAGGATAATTCCGCAGTTTTCAGAAAAAAGAAGTTTTATACTGTCATCTTCCCCCAGGGCTGAAAGGTCCAGGCTGGCAGCCAGGTCCACATCTGCAAAACACATTTCCAGAAGGGTCGTGATGAGCCCTCCTGATGCCACGTCATGCCCGGCAAGGATCAGGTCCTTTTTGATAAGGTTCTGTACCAGGTTGAAGGTATTGGCAAATTTTTTATCGTCGATGATCGTAGGCGTTTCCTGTCCTACTTTATTAAGGATCTGGGCAAAGGAAGATCCTCCCAGTTTAAAATTATCCTGAGAAAGGTTGAGGTAGTAAATAGCGCCTCCGTCTTTGTGCAGAACCGGTTCCACTATCCGGGTGATATCGCTGCAATGCCCTGCAGCCGAAATGATCACAGTTCCCGGAGCCAGGACGTTTCCATCTTTATAGCGTTGTTTCATGGAGAGGGAATCCTTTCCTGTAGGTACGTTGATCCCCAGGGAGATCGCAAAATCTGATACACCCTGTACCGCCTCATACAAGCGGGCATCCTCCCCCTCATTATTACAGGGCCACATCCAGTTAGCCGACAGGGAGATGGATTTGAGTCCTTTTTCGAGCGGGGCCCAGATGATATTGGTGAGAGCCTCGGCAATGGAATTCCTGGAGCCGGCAACAGGGTCGATCAATGCAGAAACAGGGGAGTGGCCGATCGAGGTGGCAACTCCTTCCTTCCCCTTATAGTCCAGGGCCATTACTCCGCAGTTGTTCAAAGGTAGCTGCAGGGGGCCGGCACATTGTTGCTTGGCCACACGCCCGGTAACACAACGGTCCACCTTGTTGGTGAGCCAGTCTTTGGAACCTACGGCTTCCAGTTGAAGGACCTGGTCGAGATACCTGTAAAGGTCTTTGGGAGAATAGCGCAGATCATCATATTTTCGTTCCACGGTTTTATCGGTCATAACCATCTTTGGGGAACTCCCGAACATGTCTCCAAGGGCGAGATCCATGGGTTTCGCTCCCGTGGTTTTGCTTTCAAAGGTGAATTGGTGGTCCTGGGTGACATGACCCACCGCATAAAGTGGCGTACGCTCCCTTTCTGCAACTTTTTTTATAGTGAGAAGATCCTTTTTTCCAATAACAAGTCCCATTCGTTCCTGGGACTCGTTGCCAATGATCTCCTTGGCCGAAAGTGTAGGGTCTCCCACGGGAAGCTTATCAAGGTCAATATTTCCACCTGTTTCTTCGACCAGTTCACTCAGGCAGTTGAGGTGACCACCGGCCCCGTGATCATGGATAGAAACAATAGGGTTCTCTTCAGCCTCTACCATCGCGCGAATGGTATTGGCGGCTCTTTTTTGCATTTCAGGATTAGAACGTTGAATGGCGTTTAATTCGATCCCGCTGCTGAATTCTCCTGTATCTGCTGAAGATACAGCGGCGCCACCCATCCCAATGCGGTAATTATCACCCCCCAGAACGACTATCTGGTCTCCTTTTTTTGGAACATCTTTAATAGCCTGACTGGCTTTTCCATATCCAATCCCGCCTGCCATCATGATCACTTTGTCATACCCAAGGGCACGATTTTTTTCGGAATGTTCAAAGGTAAGGACAGATCCTGCTATTAAAGGTTGCCCGAATTTGTTCCCGAAATCTGATGCTCCGTTGGAGGCTTTTATGAGAATGTCCTTAGGGGTCTGGTAAAGCCACTCCCGTGCGGGAAAAGCTTTTTCCCAGGGCCGTTCCTCTTCCAGTCTTGAGTAAGAGGTCATGTAGACTGCGGTACCTGCCAGGGGTAAAGAGCCTTTTCCTCCTGCCAGACGATCGCGAATTTCCCCGCCACTACCTGTTGCAGCCCCGTTAAAAGGTTCTACCGTGGTGGGGAAGTTATGGGTCTCTGCTTTAAGGGAGATCACAGAGTCGAATTCTGTTTTTTTATAAAAGTCCGGTTTGTCTGCTGTTTTTGGCGCAAACTGCTCCACTCTTGGGCCTTTAACGAAAGCCACATTGTCTTTATACGCCGAGACGATATCGTTAGGGTTCTCTTCAGAAGTTTTCCTGATCAGTTTGAAAAGCGAAACCGGCTTTTCTTTTCCGTCAATCACAAATACCCCGTTAAAGATCTTGTGGCGGCAGTGCTCAGAATTCACCTGGGAAAATCCGAAAACTTCAGAATCTGTAAGTTTTCGTCCTATACGTTCAGAAAGTTTTTCAAGATATTCCACTTCCTCTGCATTTAAGGCCAAGCCTTCCTTCTCGTTATAAGCAGCTATATTTTCTACTTCGATTATAGGTTCCGGGGAAATATCAATGGTGAAGATATCCTGGTCAAGCCCATCATACTTTTGTGAAAGCATCGGGTCAAAATCCTCGTAATGTTCATCTACTTCTATGAATTCTTCAATGCGTTGAATGCCTTCAATCCCCATATTTTGGGTGATCTCCACGGCATTTGTGCTCCAGGGAGTGATCATGGCGGCACGGGGTCCAACAAAAAAATCTGCCAGGGCAGATGTATCTAAGTACAG
>JBEPWW010000177.1:0-5802 GCA_041642215.1 Salinimicrobium sp.
CGAATTAAAAAGTGATGAAAAAACCGGGACAACTTTCTCTGCAGTCCTGGATTTAAGTGCCAATCAACCGGGAAAAGTACGTTCCAAAACAAATGTTGAGAAGTAAATTCCCTGCCCTTTTTTTGCGTTTGAGCAGCGCTTATTCTGCTTCCGAAGAAATAAGCAGCAATTCGGTTTGCCTGCCATTCACATATCTAAAGCCTTCCTCCCCCCAATAGCCTGCTTCCTCCAGCATGATACGAATATCCTTGTCCCATTCGGGGATGGCAACAGTAGTGTTTAGTTCTATGGCGTAGACCGTGCGCGGGAACAGCGGGTAATCACCTGCACCCGGCACTCCTTCCTGGGCATCCCACATGCCAATGGTGGGTCCGGCAGAATGACCGTACACCCCGAGAGGGTGCGTATAAATGGAAGGCCTGAGCCTTTCCGCTTTCGCATCCTCCAGGGAATTCTTCAGGATCTCATTCCCTGTTCTCCCGGTCCTGAAATTCGCCACCAGGATATCCTGAAGGCGGTTGCCCTGTTCCAGGGCTTCCTGTAAATAATCGGGCGCGGTGGTTTCCCCGGGCCTTAACACGTAAGCGTGCTGCTGGCAATCGGTGTTCAGCCGCAGATAAGAGATCCCAAAGTCGCAATGCAACAGGTCTCCCGGCTGGATCACCTGGTCTTCATAGCCTGCGGAAAAGGCTGCGACATGATCCTTAAGCTCTTCTTCCTTTCGCTGAATATCAACCGTAGGATGAAACCAGGTTTCCAATCCCAGATCGGTTACTTTTTGCCGCATCCACCACACCACATCCTCTGAGGTGGTCACCCCCGGAGTGATGACGGCCGGGCTGAAAGCCTCCTGAATGATCTCTTTTGTGATGCTCACCAGTTCCTCATAAAGTTCCATCTCCCGGGGAGATCGGGTCTCGATCCAGGCCAGGGCGAGCTCTTCGGCAGAAACCACCCGCTCCCGGTATGCTGCGGGAAGTACTTTCATAAAAGCCTCATGGTCTGTCTTTACTATCCCGTCTGCGATATTGAAGTCGGCTGAATAGTTCAGGCCAATAGTCTGGGGATCTCTGTCCAGGATAAGCTCAGTTAAAGCGGCCCATTGATCGGGTTGGGCTTCAGGGTCCCAGGCAGATTCTATAGCCTCCCCGATATCATAACGGGCCACGGCCAGGTGTTCCAACGTATCCTGCTCTTTATTCCGGTAGAAAACCAGGATAGTCCTTCGCCGGGCATTGAGCCAGGTAGCCGGCAGCATGGTGCGCAGCACGGGATCTTCGTTATACTCCCTGGAGATGAGCACCCACATATCGATCTGGGAACGATCCATTAATTCCGGTAGCAAATTGTTGAAGCGGTCATTAAGGATCTCATCCACTACCGCGGCCCGGTCCCTCTCAGGCAAGATCTGGGCCCCGGCATTGGTGATGGTAAAAAACAGGAGTAAAAGGTACTTATTCATATCAATCAGGTTTATGACCTCATCAAAAGGCTCCTCCAATGTACAGCAAATATTTTTTTCAGGAAAAAAACAGGCAGGAGCCCTGGTTGGGGAAATCCCGGATCTTTTGCTTCCGGACAGGAAATATTTTTTGAGCCTGCTCCCCGCCGAAGAATGTTTAGCGGAAATAATCATATGACCCGGCGGACTCAAAAGGGTTAAAAAACTGTTATTTGAAATCTCTTTAACGCACATCGGACCTTTAAATCCCGATATTCCCTCTAAACCAATAAAACTAGTATTATGAATCTTAAAGAAACAGCAAAAAAGGGAGCTGAATTATGGGCTGCCAAAAAAGGACTGGAATGGACAGGAAGTCTTCTAAAGTGGGGAGCAGTAGCCGGAGCAGGTTACCTTGGCTATAAAATGTATAGAAAAAATGAAGATACGATCAAGGAAAAGCTTCATATCAATACGTCTCACTAACTGAGGAAGGATTTTTTGCAGGTTTGCTGCAAAAAAAAGAGGCTGTTTGAAAAGGCTGTATTTCGTCAAACTGAATGTATTTCAGCTTGCCGGATACCATTCTTTTTAAATGACCTCTTTTTTTTATTCTTTAGCTTGTGCCTGGGAAAAGCAGCACTCCTCTTCCGTAGAAAAAGTATCCTATTGTCTTGGCGTTCTTCCTTGGGTGGTACCCTCCAATCTTAGTTGCTTATACTTTCGCAAATATGCTATCCCTTCGACCATGAAAAACGACAGGATAAGAATTGAACCCGCGAAAATAAAGTCGCCATAGTAGAAGGAATCGACCACTGTAAGGCTTAGCAAGACCATAACATAACTGCCTGCTATTAGGGCGAGTAAGAAAATGCGTATAAACTTCAGCAATAATGATAGCATCTATAAAATTGAATTATGAAAAGGTGAATATATAAAAAAATCGGGGAAAACACCCGGCGAGCCCTCACAGCCATTCCGGTATATCTCTTTAATCACCTAAAAATTTAAACCTTTTTAGTCCTACATGAAAAAAGGATGCCATTCTCGCTTTTCTTAGCAATTATTTTCACCAAAGCAGAGAAGGATCAGGAAAAAAGTGCTTTCAAGACAGGCACATTGCCATTAGATAGTACACCATTATTTACGGGTTTCGATAAAAACCTCCAGGATCTCTTTTACCACCTTCTTTGTGGAGGGGTCTATCCCTTCTACATGAAATAAATAACCCTCCAGCAGATCGGGTTTGTATTTATTTTGGTTTGTGATGATATCAGACTTAAAACCATCAAAGGCTTTATGCTCCAGGTCCCTTCCCACGATCTGGATCACATTGGTATGCCGTGGATCTGCCTGGATCTGATCCCATAGTTCAATCACCTCCTGCTTTTCCCCTTCCAGCACCTGAAAGAAATTGCCTTCAGAATACAGGAGTACGCCTTTGATATCCCTATCGTTATTCCTGATTTCAGAATCCTCCATTAATCTATGCAACTCCTCTGTTGCCAATCCTTCTGCCGCGGTGCTTACATAACATATCGCATATCTCATGAGTACAGGATTAAAAGTGCTGTATTAAAAATACAAAAATATATCTATCTGAAAATCGCTTCCCTGAATACGACAAGAGGATCGGGTCAGCCCCAAAATTTGATAAGAGAAAGATGCGTGGGTTGATTACTGTTATCCTCTCCAGTATAGAAGCACTTGTTAACCAGGGCTGTAGACTCATTGGGGATCATAAAAATAATGCCTCACGGAAATTAGTTCTAACTGTCGTTCTTTTTTTACAAAAACCTGATTTTCATCATATTGACTTACTTATACTCATTCTATTTTCACGGCCTCATAGAACGAATTTTTCAGAGGATGACTTTAATCAATAATTTTATAGCGATGGATATATGGAAAGAACTTACCAAAAGATTATTTTCTATCATCCATTACCTGGTATTGATCCTATGCCTTTCGGCTTTTATAGCTGTGGTTGTTTACCTTTGGCATGAAATATCCATCTGCTGCTAATAGTTGAGGGTTAGGAGCGGGTTCCAGGGCTCGTATAGACTCTGCGCCGGGGAACGCTTGCATTAGATGATGCAAATATTCCGGATCGAAAGGATGGTTATCGCTCTTAATGACTTTGTAATCCGAAGAAAATTAAAGACGGTAAAACATGGTCAGTCCAAAAGCCGGTATGAAAATATCCAGATCAATACCCCGACCATACGGATAATCTACTTTTTTGGTTTCATCGTGCAGGATTTCGAAAAAACCACCAAGATCCAATTGAAAACCGAAATTTTCTGAAACATTAAAGTCCCTACCCACCCGTAAAGCCATTATTAAATATTGATCAAGAAAACGTTCACCGTCATCTCTTAAATAGGTTAGTCCAAAACGGGCATAAAATGGTCGCCTCTCTGAGTATTTTGATGACCCAAACATATGCTGGTAAAAATCTCCTGTCACAGCAATTGATTCTTCAAATGCTCCTATACTTATCCCTAGTTGTGATTGGTTTAGCTGGTAACGCGCACCAATATTTATTAGCTCAGGCAGTCCAGCCCCTGCTGATATGTTCATTTTCTCCTGTCCAAAGGTAGGGTAACATGCAGGCAAGAAAATAAATACTAACAGTACCAGCTTTTTATATGAACCTTTTGAAGCTTTCATTTTTCAGTTTTAGGTTTCTCTGCTATAAATTCTTCTTCTTTAAAAACTATATCCAAAACTCACTCCCCCTGAAAGAGATAAGCCGGGATCGGGATATGCATCTTCTTCCCCGTTAAGAGCTAAAAATGGGGTGAGCCCAATACGCCCCACAAATCCTCCTTCAGGTTTTTGATATCGATAGCCAATAACCCCGGTGAGATCAAAAATTCCATGTTTCCTGTCATTTTCCTCTCCGAAGCTTGATTTGAACCGAGACCATCCTATAAGAACCCCTGCTCCCACCTCCAGTTTGTTAGCACCTCCTCCTATAAACATATTACCCATAATTGGAACAGTGACAATTGATCGCTCTCCCGCACCCCCCCAGTCATCTGTAGACCATTGTCCTATCCCTATACGGCCATTGAGGTTGGACAGAAGGCTGCGTTCGATATTAATGGAATACGCTCCACCATTGCCAAGAAGTTCTATATATAAGGTTGTTTTGGCAATATCAGATTGAGAATAGCTCATAAAATTACAAGCCAGCAAAAGCCACAGACATAATTTCCGGTTCTTCATATTCTTCTCCTTTTGCGACCGCTCGCATTATAGATATATTAAACATCCTACTGTCAGGATGGGGGTAATCCCGTCTTATATTTACCCGGATCAATTTCTTGCCAACCACTAAATTAGTCTCCAACCCGAGTTATCACTCGAAACACTAATCATTTGCTATCAATAAGTTACGCAAAAATTCAACAGCTTTTTAGAAACCTGCACATTCTATAATGAACAAGATAACAGCTAAAAGAGGCCTTTTTTGAAGATGAAGGTTGGGTTGAAGGCCCGGTCAGAAAATATCTATCAGCTCTTTCACTTAAGCTTTTTCCAGCACCCACCAGTAGAAATACTTACTGCACCAATTACAAACGATTTTTATTAGGCAAAAGCACGATCCGGAGGAACTCCTTCGCTTTCGAAGCTTCAGAATTGTAACTTGAAGGTGACATTCAGGAATTTAAATCCTCCGGTCAATAAAAAAAGAGAATGTTTCCCATGATGGGTTCGGCATTAAAGTTATCTTAATACCTTCATTCTCAGCCACCCCGACTTGTTATGCAGGGAAATTTCCCGTATATTATTAGTGCCAAGCAAGTTATAACACACCTAAAAAAAGATTGATTATGAACGGAGAATTAAAATCAGAAGGGAAATATGAGCTTTTCACAACAGAAGACGGGAAGGAAGTGATCAATTTTGATAACATGGCTTATTATTCCTTCTCTAAAGAAAATGACGGCGAATACATGGCTTCCACAGATCCCGATCCCGATAAGTTTAGTTCAAAAGCAACCGGCAGCTACTATTTTACAGGAGCAAAAGATGAGGAGGATCCCCGCAGCACGCTTTACCTTGAAGATGGCCCCGAATTTAGGCAGGTAGAACTACCGGAAGGTTTACCAACAAGACGAAATGAGCCAAAAAAGAAAGTTGTGCGGTCTAAAGACAGACTTGGAAAAGAAGAAGTCCTGAAAAAAATACAGAGCTGATTTTTTCGGGAAAAGACTTAAAAGATAAAAAAACAAGGCTGGAAATAACAGTTCTTATAGCGAACACCCGGTAACAATCGGGTGTTTTTTTATTGCTAAATTTTGAAGAAATCTCCAACATTTTGTCATGATCCAATATTTGCTTAGTCCACA
>JBEPWW010000178.1:0-5795 GCA_041642215.1 Salinimicrobium sp.
TCTCAGGTACCTTCTCCAATCACTACATTATTATGTATGGTGGTAAAAGGTTCTATCACTACGTTCTTTGCAATCTTGGCCCCCGGATGTACGTATGCTAAGGGTTGATTCATATTTTTTATTTTTGTTTTACAATTTGCGCCATCAACACAGCTTCTGTCACCAATTTCCCGTTGGCATACGCGTAAGCCTGCATTTGACATATTCCCCTTCTGATCGGGGCTAAAAGTTCCAGTTTAAATATTAAGGTATCCCCCGGCACCACCTGCTGCTTGAACTTCACGTTATCGATCTTCATAAAGAAAGTTAGGTAATTTTCGGGATCGGGTACAGATTTTAGAGCAAGAATTCCGCCGGTTTGCGCCATGGCCTCTACCTGCAACACCCCGGGCATGACCGGCTTTCCGGGAAAATGCCCCACAAAGAAAGGTTCATTCATGGTCACATTCTTCACCCCAACCACTGTACTTTCTGTAAGCTCGATGATCTTATCCACCAATATAAAGGGAGGACGGTGAGGAAGGATGTTCATGATCTCATTAACATCCATTAAAGGAGGTTTGTCAAGATCGACTTTAGGTATATTATTACGCTTCTCGGCCTTTATGATCTTTGAAATTTTCTTTGCAAATTCGGTGTTTACATGATGCCCCGGTTTGGTAGCGATCACTTTCCCTCTTATCCTGGTCCCGATCAGGGCAAGGTCACCTATAACATCAAGTAATTTATGACGGGCAGCTTCATTGGGATAGTGAAGGGTGAGATTATCCAGAATACCGTTGGGTTTTACCGCGATATTATCTTTCTTAAAAGCTGATCTCAGCTTCTCCATGGTGTCTTCACTGATCTCTTTGTCCACATAGACAATGGCGTTATTAAGGTCTCCTCCTTTTATGAGGCCGTTATCAAGCAGCATTTCCAACTCATGTAAAAAACTGAAGGTGCGGGCATCGGCTATTTGATCCTTGAACTGAGAAATACTGGAAATACAGGCATTCTGTGTACCGAGCACTTTGGTGCCAAAATCTACCATGGTGGTTACCTGGTATTCATCTGCCGGCATCAGGATAAGTTCACTCCCCGATGCTTCATCTCTATAGGTGATCACCTCTGTCACCACAAACTCCTCCCTTTCTGCTTCCTGCTCTTCGATCCCGGCCGCTTCAAGGGCCTCTACAAAGAATTTAGAAGATCCGTCCATTATAGGAGGCTCAGAGGCATTCAACTCTATGATGAGGTTATCGATCTCCAGACCTACACATGCAGCCAGCACGTGTTCTGAAGTTTGAATAGAGACCCCATCCTTTTCCAGGTTTGTTCCCCGCTGTGTATTCACCACATAATTAACATCTGCTTCGATCACAGATGCACACTCCAGGTCTGTTCGCACAAAGGTATAGCCGTTATTCTCTGGGGCAGGCTTAAAGGTAAGGGTAACTTCATTCCCGGTGTGCAAGCCCACACCAGTCAAAGAAACCTCTTTTTTTATCGTTGTTTGTTTAGCCATTATCGGTAGATTTTTTTTCTAGTTGCGTTAGTCTATCCACTATTTTAGGTAAATTCCTGAAGTGAACATAGGATTTGTTGTACTCGTTGTAACCAAAGGCCGGTGAACCCTGCACCACTTCCCCGTCTTTTAAATTCCTTCCTATTCCGGTCTGGGCCTGCACCTTTACTCCGTTCCCAATGTTCATGTGGCCGGCTATTCCCACCTGGCCTCCTATTATACAGTTTTTCCCGATCTTTGTTGATCCGGCAATACCCGTTTGTGCTGCGATTGCTGTATTCTCTCCAATCTCCACATTATGAGCGACCTGTATCTGGTTATCGAGCTTCACCCCCTTTCTTATAATGGTCGAGCCAAGGGTGGCACGGTCTATAGTGGTACCGGCTCCCACATCAACATTATCCTCAAGGATCACGTTTCCAATTTGGGGGACCTTCCTATAAACCCCTTCCTGGTCTGGAGAATATCCAAAACCATCAGCCCCTACCACGGCTCCTCCATGAATGACACAGCCGTTACCTATAATGGTTTCTGAGTAGATCTTGGCCCCGGGAAAAATGATCACATTGTTTCCAACAGTTACATTATCCCCAATGTAGGCGTTAGGGTAGATCTTCACGTTATCTCCCAGTTTCACATTCTCCCCAAGGTAGGTAAAAGCACCTAAGTATACATCCTCCCCGTAAACCGCGCTTTCAGATATAAAACTGGGCTGCTCTATACCCGATTTATTCATTTTTACCTGATTATAGTATTCCAGTAACCTGGAAAAAGCGCTGTAAGGATCCTTCACCTTGATAAGGGTTGTGCTTAATTCCTCCTCAGCTGTGAACTTATCACTCACAATAGTGATGGAGGCTTTCGTGGAATATATATAAGAGGTGTATTTTGGATTGGCCAAAAAAGTGATCGCGCCTTCCACCCCTTCTTCTATCTTGGCCAGCTTGTCGACTTCCACATTTGGATCGCCTTCAACCTCACCTTCCAGAATGTTTGCTATTTGGGCTGCTTTAAACTTCATTCCGGCAAAAGTAAAAAAAATCGGTCAATCTTTTCGTTTTGGATAACAGATATAAAATTTGGTCACCGGTCTCGATAAGGCTTCCAGGTTAAAGTTGTCTGAAGCTTTTACCACATCTGTGACCTTACCACTCTTATAGAGTATTTGGATCTTTTCATTTTCGCTTTTATAGGCAAGGTTGGTGATCTCCCCGCTGAAGACGAAATACCCCGCCTCTTTTTCAGTCAAAGAATGCCGTTCCTTCAGCCTTGCGATATGTTTCTCGAGACTGCTCTCCTTTATAGGCTTCTTCTTAACCTTCACCTTAAGCAGGTCACGATTGATGATCATCCTGCACAGGTTACTTAGCACAAAATCCTCTTCATGCACCCATTCTTTCATGGCTGAAAGTATATCGTAATCATCCAGCTGCGAAAACACCTCCAGGGTTTCTGAAGTAAAATTCTCTGCCGTGACCTTGTTATTCAGAAAATAGGACAAAGCCGTACTGGCAAAAAGCTGATGCCCATCCTCCACCAGCTCCTTGGCCCTTTTCAGGACCCTGATCAACAGCTGCTCAGCCGCCACACCGGTTTTATGAAGGTACACCTGCCAATACATCAGCCGTCGTGCCAGCAGAAACTTTTCCACAGAATATATCCCTTTCTCCTCTACCATGAGCTCATCATCCACCACCGTCAACATACTGATAAGCCGCTCGCTGTTAATGTTGCCTTCTGCCACACCCGTATAAAAGCTATCCCGTTTGAGGTAATCCATCCGGTCCATATCCAGCTGACTCGAGATCAACTGGCATAAAAACTGCCGTTCATAGCGGCCATTGAAAATTTCAATTGCCAGGGTTAATCTTTGGTTAAATTTTTGATTCATCTCTTTCATGAAAAGAGAGGAAATTTGCTCATGACTCACCCCTTCCACGATGCTGTGCTCCATCGCATGTGAAAAAGGCCCGTGGCCTATATCATGCAAAAGGATGGCGATCTGCAGGGCTTCCTCTTCTTCTTTGGAAATACTAACCCCCTTTAAACGAAGCACTCCCACGGCTTTTTGCATTAAATGCATACCCCCGAGGGCATGATGAAAACGAGTATGATGGGCACCGGGATAAACAAGATAAGACAAACCCATTTGAGAGATTCGACGCAAACGCTGAAAGTATTTGTGCTCTATGATGTCAAAAACCAACTCATTGGGTATCGTAATAAATCCGTAAATTGGATCATTTAATATTTTAAGTTTATTTCTAAAGGTCAAACTGTTTTTATTTATAAATTATAACAAAGATACATATATGAGCGATATCAAAATACTATGGGTGGATGATGAGATCGATTTGCTGAAACCCCATATCCTTTTCCTGGAAGGAAAGAATTACTCAGTCCATACCTGCCAGAGCGGAACAGAAGCCCTGGAAGAGATCGAAAAAGAGAATTTTGATATCATTTTCCTGGATGAGAATATGCCGGGGCTAACCGGTCTTGAAACATTGGCCGAAATAAAGGAAAAACAGGCCCATGTCCCGGTGGTGATGATCACAAAGAGCGAAGAAGAATACATTATGGAGGAGGCCATTGGCTCAAAAATAGCCGATTACCTGATCAAACCGGTCAATCCCAACCAGATCCTGCTAAGCATCAAAAAAAACCTGGACCACTCCCGCCTGGTCTCTGAAAAGACCACCTCCAGCTATCAGCAGGAATTCAGGAAGATCGCCATGGATATGGCCATGATCAATACCTATGAAGGATGGGCCGAATTATATCAAAAACTCATCTATTGGGAGCTGGAACTGGAAAATATTGAAGATCCCGGAATGTTCGAGATCCTGGAATCACAGAAGGCAGAAGCCAATTCCCAGTTCTGCAAGTTCATTGACAGGAATTACCCGGGATGGTTCGATAAAAATAGTGATGCCCCCGTCATGTCCCACACGCTTTTTAAAGAGAAGATCCTGCCCGAGATCAGCAAAGAGCAGCCTACTCTTTTGGTTGTCATCGACAATATGCGCTATGACCAGTGGAAAGCCTTTGAACCGGTGATCAACAACTATTACAAAAAGGAGAAGGAGTCTGCCTTTTACAGCATTCTCCCTACGGCCACCCAATATGCCAGGAATGCCATTTTTTCGGGGCTTATGCCGGGAGAGATGGAAAAGATGCATCCAGACCTGTGGAAGAATGACACCGATGAAGGCGGAAAGAATTTACATGAAGACGAATTTTTAAAGAGACAATTAAAGCGTCTCGGGGTAAACATCAAGCATGAATACCACAAAATAAGTAGCCTCAAGGCGGGAAAAAAACTGGTCGAGAATTTCAGGAGCCAAAAAGACAACGACCTCACCGTAGTGGTTTATAATTTTGTGGATATGCTTTCCCATTCCAAAACAGAAATGGAGGTCATTAAGGAACTGGCCTCCACCAATAAATCCTACCGCTCCCTTACCCATAGCTGGTTTCGAAATTCCCCATTACTGGAGATCATCCAGCAGGCGCAAAACCTGGGGTTCAAGCTTATCATGACCACAGATCACGGTACGATCAACGTAAAGAACCCTTCCAAGGTAATAGGCGATAAACAAACCAGCCTGAACCTGAGATATAAGACCGGGAAGAGTCTCACGTATGATGAAAAGGACGTTCTCGCGGCACCTAACCCAAAAACAATACATTTACCCAGCATTAATATGAGCAGTTCTTTTATTTTTGCCAAGGGGGATCTCTTTTTCGCATACCCTAACAATTATAATCACTATGTAAGTTATTACAGGAACACCTTTCAGCATGGTGGGGTTTCCCTCGAAGAGATGATCATACCCTTCGCGGTGCTCTCCCCACGTTAACAATTTTTTATTATATTTAAAATCCCAAATCACTGATCTTCTTATATGGAAGTAAAATATACTCTTTCAGAAATTGATGCTGTCGCCCGGCAGATCCTGGATAGCTCCGGGAGCAGGACCATCCTGTTTTACGGGGAGATGGGCGCAGGAAAGACCACCCTTATCAAATCAATGGTCAAAGCTTTAGGCGCTGTGGACAATGTCTCAAGCCCCACGTTCTCTCTGGTCAACGTGTATGAGACAAAAGACGGCACCGTCAATCATTTTGATTTTTACCGCATAGAGGATGCCTCTGAGGCGTTGGATATGGGAATTGAGGATTATTTGGGCTCCCGGTCCTGGAATTTTATTGAATGGCCGCAAAAAATTGAAAATTTCCTGGAGGAGGAGCAGCAGAAAGTGGAGATAGAGATCCTTGATAAAAA
>JBEPWW010000179.1:0-3257 GCA_041642215.1 Salinimicrobium sp.
CAATATATTTAAGCAGGCGTCTTTTCTTTCGCGAGATATTTGTTGATCTTTTGGAAGAACTCCTCTGTTTTATAGGGTTTTGGGATGATATCGGTGAAGCCGTTGAGGTAGAATTCATCCAGGTTCTCATCCAGGGTCACCGCCGTTAAGGCGATAATGGGGATATTTTCATTGAATTTCCTGATCTCTTTGGTAGCATCGATCCCGCTAATGCCCGGCATGTGGATATCCATAAGGATGAGGTTGAAATCGTTGTTCTTTGCCTTTTCGATCGCGACCGTCCCATTGTCGGCCACATCACAGATCACCTTGTGCTTTTCCAGGATCTTACGGGTGATCATCTGGTTGATCTTGTTGTCTTCCACAATAAGGATCTTCTTATTGTGCATGATGTCATTGGATAGCCGGGGTGTACCTTCCAGTTCTGTGGCTTTGGACGAGGAAGTCGCAGCCTCCAGCGCCTCGAACTTGAGCTCGAAGTAGAACAGGGAACCTTCCCCGAGTTCGCTTTCGAGAAAGATCTCGCTGTTCATAAGGTTGAGCAGGTTCTTCACGATGGAGAGCCCCAGTCCTGTACCTCCAAATTTCCTGTTGATCTGTAGCGAGCCCTGGGTGAAATTCTCGAAAATGGCCTTTTGCTTTTCCTTGCTGATGCCTACGCCGTTGTCTTCGATCTCGAACCGCAGCAGGACCTCATTCCCCTTCTGGTTCATTTTTTTAACCCGCACCCAGATGTCCCCGTTCTCGGTGAATTTAATGGAATTCCCGATCAGGTTGATCAGGATCTGGGAGATCTTGAGGGGATCCCCTTTAAGTTTCCGCGGAATGCTTTCCTCGAATTCCAGGTGTAATTTGGAGTTCTTATCCTCGGCCGAATTCTTCAGGGCTATCAGCACATCAGAGATCCGTTTCTTTAAGTTGAAAGAGGTTTCCAGCATTTCCACCTTTTTGGCTTCCAGCTTGTTGAGATCCAAAATGTTATTGATGAGCGAAAGCAGGTATTCCCCCGAAAATTTCAGGGAGTTGAGGTGTTCTTTCTGGTTCTCTGTAGGGCTTTCTTCCAGCAGGAGGTGGGTAAGCCCGGTCACCGCATAAAGCGGTGTACGCAGTTCGTGGGTAATGGTCGAGAGGAACTGTGCTTTGGCCAGGGAAGCTTTCTCGGCATTTTCCTTGGCAGTAATGAGTTCTGAGTTTTTCTTTTGGAGCAGGTCGTTCGCCCTGGCCCGCAGGTTGTTGTTCTTATACAGGGACAACGTGAGCAGGGAAAGTATGGTGATCAAAGCCACACTAAGGATGGTGGTGAGTTTATTGATCTTAAGGGATTTTTCCTGGGCCTCGTTCTGTTTGCTCAATTCACTCAAGGTGCTCTTCATGGAATCCACACCGTAGCGGGCGCTGGCATCTGTGGCCAGGGCTTCCTTATTGAGGTTATAGATGGAATCCCGCAGGTTATTGCCCAGTTGCAGGTAAACCAGGGATTTTTCGTAATCCCCGGTTTCCTGGTGTATGTTGCTGAGGAGGGTGGCGTTGATCAACATCATGCTCATAAAGCCGTGCCGCTCTGCAATATCCATGCTCCTACGGGCGTGAACGAGGGCCTCCTGGTGATTTTCCAGCGTGAAATTAGCCCTGCTCAGGTAGTAATATAACCTGGAAAGTTCATAGCTGTTCTCGCTGTTCTCCAGTTTTTTTTCAGCCTCCTTCAGGAGCTGCAGGGATTTTTCGGGTTCGTTCCCAATATTAAGGGCAAGGATTCCTTTGTTGAGGGCGACGAAGCCAAGGCCTTCGGTATTTTCAAGTTTGGTATAAAGGTCTTCGGCAAGTTTGAAATATTCCTCGGCGCGGTCGCGGTTCTTTTTGCTGATGAAGATCTTTCCGTAGAGGACATAGCTGTAGGCCAGCCCCTTCTGGTCTTCGATCTGGCGTTGTATTAAAATAGCCCGCTGCAGCTCTGTTGCTGCCTGGTCCAGTTCCTGCCTCACGTAATGAAGCTGGGCCATGATGCTGCTGGAAAGTGCAATGTAGCGCTGGTGGTCTATGCTCCTGGAGAGCTCCAGGGCCGAATTGAGTTGCCTGAGGGCCGTGTCAAAATCCACACTGTTGATGGATTCCTCGGCATCACCGAGGAGTTGTTCAATGGTGGCATTGATCTGGTCCTTCTCCTGTATGCTTTCCGCCTTTCCGGAAAGTTGAAGCAGCAGGAATAACACGAGAAAAATCGTTCTTTTTTTCATGGGGGCGACAGCTAGCTGTGGCTAAAGATAATTATTTCTTGGAAACAAGGGAAATTAAATCGATAAGTCGGCTCGAATAGCCAATTTCATTGTCATACCAGCCAATGATCTTCACAAAATCCCCACCGATCACCGAAGTCATCTGGGCATCAAAGACACAGGAGTGGCGGTTGCCTATGATATCGATCGAAACTATAGGATCTTCGGTATATTCCAGGTAGTTTTTAAGTTCTCCTTCGGCGGCCTGTTTAAATGCCGCATTGATCGCTTCTATGGAGGTTTTCTTCTTTACGTGCAGGGTCATATCTGTGAGGGAGCCGTTAGGTACGGGCACGCGAATGCCGCAACCGCCTATAACCTCGCTTAGATCGGGAAAGATACCGGTCAGGGCCTTGGCAGCACCGGTCGTGGTAGGAACGATGGACTGGGCCGCGGCACGTGCCCGGCGCAGGTCTTTGTGGGGTTGATCATGCAGGCTTTGGTCTGTGGTATAGGAATGTACCGTGGTAATATACGCCTGGTTGATCCCGCAGAGTTCCTTCACTATTTTGATCATGGGGGCGGCATTGTTGGTGGTGCAGGAGGCATTGGAAATGATGTCCTCACTGCCATCCAGAATGTGATCGTTCACTCCCTGTACCACCATTTTTATCGAGTCATCCTGCGGAGGTACCGCCAAAAGCACCTTTTTCACCCCTTCCTGCAGGTGTGGCTGCAGCAAGGACCGGGTCTTGAATTTCCCGGTGCTCTCCACCACGATGTCAACTTTATGGGCGCTCCAGTCTATAGCTGAAGGTTGTGCGCTGTTCATCAACGGGAATTCCAGATCATCTACCTGTATCTTTCCCCCGCGACCGGAGACGTTCCTGTGCAGCACCCCGTGGATGCTGTCGTATTTTAAAAGGTGGGCGAGGGTAGGGGCATCGGCGATGTCATTCACGGCAGCCACTTCAATACCGGGATGATCCAGCAGCAGCCTGAAGAGGTTGCGGCCAATTCGTCCAAAACCATTGATCCCGATAC
>JBEPWW010000179.1:3267-5784 GCA_041642215.1 Salinimicrobium sp.
ATTAGGTCAGGTGTTTTTGTGCTTTATAGGAAGAGCGTACCAGGGCACCGCTTTCTACGTGGCGGAATCCCAGCTCGAGTCCGATGGTTTCGTATTTTTTGAATTGTTCGGGGGTGATGAATTCCTTCACCGGCAGGTGCTGCTTGGAAGGCTGCAGGTACTGCCCGATGGTCACGATATCCACGTTGGCAGCCCTCAGGTCCTTCAGGGTCTGGATCACTTCGTCTTCCATTTCTCCAAGTCCCAGCATGATCCCGGATTTGGTCCTTTTGATCCCCTGGTCTTTCAGGTACCTGAGAACCTCCAGGCTGCGTTCGTATTTTGCCTGTATGCGCACCTCGCGGGTGAGCCTTTTCACGGTTTCCATATTATGGGAAACGATCTCGGGGTTCACCTCGATCACCCGGTCGATATTGCGCTCTACACCCTGAAAATCGGGAATAAGGGTTTCCAAAGTGGTTTCAGGATTCATCCTCCGGATCGCCTTTACGGTCTCGGCCCAGATGATGGATCCCATATCTTTCAGGTCATCCCGGTCCACACTGGTGATCACGGCATGTTTGATGTTCATAAGCTTGATGGAGCGGGCCACTTTCTCAGGCTCGTCCCAGTCTATGGTGTCAGGCCGCCCGGTCTTCACGCCGCAGAATCCGCAGGAGCGGGTACAGACGTTACCCAGGATCATAAAGGTGGCAGTTCCTTCTCCCCAGCATTCGCCCATATTGGGGCAGCTTCCGGAAGTACAGATCGTGTGAAGGTCATATTTTTCCACCACTCCCCGCAACTCGGTATATTTTTTACCTGTGGGAAGTTTAACCCGTAACCATTTGGGTTTTGGTGTTCTTTGGGTAGGAATTGCTTGTGTCTCCATAGAATTTTTTGTGGTTGCAAAGATACAACAATTCAACGAAACGCATAATTTTCTTCGGGGAGATCGGGCGTATTGCAGCAGGTGAAAGTTGAGCCGGAAACCGCGTTCAGGTATTACGGCTCTCGATGATCTGGGCGAGGAGTTTCTTGGCGCGTAAAAGCTTCACTTTTACATTGTTCATAGGCTCCTGCAGGGTGGCGGAGATCTCCTTGTAGCTCATTTCCTGAAAATAACGCAGGTTGATCACCTCCTGGTAATGGGGCTGGAGCTTTTTGATATCGCGCAGCAGCTGTGCCAGGTTCTGTTCGATGATGAGGGAGTCTTCTACAGTAGGGGTGTCATCAGCGATCCTGTAAACCCGCTCATCTTCTTCATCTGTGGTCCTGGACCTGATGGAAGCCTTTTTTTTCCTCAAAAGATCTACATGGATATTCTTGGAGATGGTGATGAGCCAGGTGGCAAAGGAGTAGGAGGGGTCGAAGCGGTCTATTTTGTCAAATGCCCTGGAAAAGGTCTGTATGGTGATATCCTCGGCATCATATTCGTTCTGGGTACGCTTTAGCTGAAAACCGTAAACATGATTCCAGTAGTGATCGAGTAAAAAGTTGAAAGCTGCCTGTTTCCCTTTTTTAGCCTTTTCTATGTTCTGCTGAAGTAACTCGGGATCTATTTCCAATGGATGGGTTTTGAGATTTTGACAGATATAAAGATACCGAATTGAGCCCATATTAAAAACAGTTCCAGGAAAGGAAATAACCACATGAGCCCCGGTTCCCCGAGTTTCCTTCCGGAGTAGTGTACCACCAGTCCCTGGACGAACAGCCTTAGGGCGAGAAAGCCAGGGGCTGCCGGCCAGTAGGCGGTGAACAGGAGCGCAAAGAACAGTATCCAGAAGAACAACTGGGAAACGTAGAACAGGCCCAGTAAGAACTGGTGTGATCTCCTGTAGTGGCCTGCCACAGAAACATGTCGCCTCTTCTGGACGAACCAGGCTTTCAAATTATCTTTCGGGACGCTGCGGGTGCCGGTGGTCTCCCCGGCGCAAAGAGCCGTATTGTGTTTATTGGCTGCCTGGTTCACGAACAGGTCATCATCGCCAGATCGCAGGTGCAGGTGACCGGCAAAGCCATTCTGCCTGTAGAATTCTTCGGCCGTATAGCTCAGGTTGCGGCCCACGCCCATGTAAGGCCTGCCCCAGCTGGCATAGGAGAAATATTGAACGGCGGTCATGAGGGTCTCGAACCTGATGAGCTTGTTGAGCAGGGAGCCTTTCTTCACCAGGTATCCCCCGTAGCCTAAAATGATGCTTTTGGAGTCCCGGTAGGAAGCGGTCATTCGCGAGATCCACTGGTCTGATTCCGGCCGGCAGTCGGCATCTGTGAAAAGAAGGTACGGGTAAGCCGCTTTTTTGATCCCCAGGGTAAGGGCGTATTTTTTATTGCCCCAGAAGGCCTCATTGTTCTTTACATTGACCAGTTTGATCCTGGGATCTTTTTTCTGAAAATCCTCTATGACCTTAAGGGTGCCATCTGTAGACGCGTCATTGATCACTACAACCTCGAACTGGGGATGGTCCTGGGAGAGGATAAAGGGGAGGAAATTTTTAAGGTTCTCAGCTTCGTTCTTGGCGCAGATGAGAACTGAAA
>JBEPWW010000180.1:0-309 GCA_041642215.1 Salinimicrobium sp.
GATCTGAAGCTGTATGATGAGGGAAAACTACGCCTGGATGACCCTATAGAAGACCTGCTTCCCTGGTTTGATCTTCAACAGCAGTATCCGGATAGTGGCCCCATTACGGTGCGTACTATGCTTACCCATTCATCTGGTCTTCCCCGTGAAGCAAATTATCCTTACTGGACCGGACCCGACTTCCCATTTCCGCTCATGGAAGAAGTCAAAAAAGCTTTAAATGAACAGGAAACGCTTTATCCTGCAGCCACTTACTGGCAATACAGCAACCTGGGATGGACCCTGTTAGGTGAAATAGTGGAAGAAGTA
>JBEPWW010000180.1:319-5779 GCA_041642215.1 Salinimicrobium sp.
CCAGAACATACTGGAACCACTACGTCTTGCCGATACCCGTACCGAAATGCCTGAATCTCTTTACGGGGACCAACTTGCAATTGGGTACAGTCCCATGAAAAGGACCGGCGAACGGGAACAGGTAAAGTTATTTCAGGCCAGAGGCATCACAGCTGCAGCCGGCTTCTCTTCAAATGTAGAAGACCTGGCAAGATTTGCCTCCTGGCAATTCCGCCTGCTGGATACCACCGCCACAGAGATCTTACGACCTTCAACTTTGCGAAACATGCACAATGTACATTGGATGGACCCGGACTGGAACACCAGCTGGGGACTGGGATTTTCGGTTTACAAAGGCCCTGACGGAAAGAAATGGGTTTCCCATGGCGGTAGTTGTCCCGGCTATAGAAGCGTTATTCAGCTCAATCCTTCTACAAAAAGAGCTTATGTGGTCATGATCAATGCCGGTGGGGAGAATCCATCTAAATACGCCAGAGGTATCCACCAGATCCTCGATAAGGTGAAAACCGGAAAACCTTTCGAAGATGAACCAAAAAAAGACCTTAGCGGGTATGAAGGATTCTATGATCCCTCCCCCTGGTCCAGCGAAGTATATGTCACTGCCTGGGAAGGAAAATTGGCCCTGGTTTATCTCCCTACAGATTCCCCTGCCAACGCAATGACGTTGTTTAAACATATAAGCAATGACACTTTTAGAAGGATATTGGATGACGGTGAATTAGGTGAAACGCTTATTTTTGAAAGAGATTCAGCAGGAAACATTACCAGTTTCGAACGGCATGGGAACTATACGGTAAAAATGGATAAATAACTCCTTCCGCTCTCCACATGGATTTATAAGGATTTCCTTTTATTTGAACAGCTAAAGATGTTCAAATAAAAGGAAATTCAATATTTTTATTCTTTTGCTGGTTAATCCGGCAGAACATTTCAGAAATTTAGAAACTCATATGCATTTCCCATTACTCCAGGATATAGTCATTCTTTTATTGTTCTCAATAGGAGTTGTTTACCTGCTACAACGGCTTCACCTGCCATCTATTCTTGGCTTCCTCATCACCGGGGTGATCATTGGCCCTTATGGGCTTAGTTTGATCGAAGCGGTCGATCAAGTGGAACTGCTTTCAGAAATTGGGGTAATCCTACTGCTCTTTGTAATAGGCATGGAGTTGTCCCTCAAGCAGCTAAAATCCATGCGGAAAACCGTATTTTTTGGAGGCCTGTTACAGGTGGGCATTACAGTGGGAGTGACTGCTCTGGCAGCCTTCCTTCTGGGATTTTCCTGGAACGAAGCAGTTTTTATCGGCTTTCTTTTTTCGCTTTCCAGTACGGCCATTGTATTGAAGATCCTGCAGGATCGCAATGAGATTACCGCACTTCATGGCCGCAATGCGCTGGGTATCCTTATTTTCCAGGATATCATCGTGGTGCCCATGATGCTGGTAACCCCTCTTTTGGCGGGACAGACCGCCAATCTGGGGCAGGAGATCCTTGAGCTTCTAGTCAAAACGCTGCTTATTATCATTCTCACCTATCTGGGAGCCCGCTACCTGGTACCCAAGTTATTGTACATCATCGCCCGCACAAAAAGCAAAGAATTGTTTCTACTAACCACCATTGCCATTTGTTTCGCTGTGGCCTTTGCCACTTCAGAAGCAGGTCTTTCCCTGGCACTTGGAGCTTTTCTGGCGGGACTGATCATCTCTGAATCAGAATACAGTCACCAGGCCACCAGTACCATTCTTCCTTTTCGGGAGCTGTTCATCAGCTTCTTCTTTATCTCTATAGGAATGCTCCTTGACCTGAATTTCTTTTTCAGCAATGCAGCTGTTATCCTGTTCCTGGTGGTTTTGGTCTTTTTAGTAAAAGGAGGAATAGCGGCACTGGCAACGGCCTTTCTAAAACAGCCGCCACGCACAGTCCTGCTCACGGGGTTCGCCCTCTTCCAGGTAGGGGAATTTGCCTTTATACTTTCCAAAGTGGGTATTAATGCGGGGCTGCTTTCACAAGAGATGAACCAGTATTTCCTTTCGGTTTCTATCATTACCATGCTGCTTACTCCTCTGGTCATTATTTTTTCTGAAAGGATATCCCTGCTCATGCTTAACACAATAAACCTTAAAAAAGCTCCCATAGATCCGGAAGCCCTCACTCCCGAAGAAACTGAAGAACTGGAGAACCACCTGGTGATCATAGGTTTCGGGATCAACGGCAGGAACCTGGCAAAAGCGGCAAAATACAAAAGTATCCCCTATGTGATCCTGGAGCTGAATGCACGGCTGGTGAAGCTAGAAAAATCGAAAGGTGAACCTATCCTTTTCGGTGATGCCCAGAATGAACACATCCTGGAAGCAGTACATGTGGAAAAAGCCCGTGTTGTGGTCATAGCCATCTCAGACCTGCAGGCCACAAAAGCCATCATTTCCAATATACGGCACATCTCTCAATCTGTACATCTGGTAGTGCGAACCCGTTATGTGAAGGAAATTGGAAACCTCATCGCCCTCGGGGCAGACGAAGTCATTCCTGAAGAGTTTGAAACCTCTATTGAGATCTTTTCACGGGTACTGTCGAATTACCTTATTCCCATGGATGAACTGGAAAGTTTCGTGGACAGGATCAGGGCAGATAATTATGAAATGCTGCAACGCAGAAGCAGCCTTCCAAAAACTTTACCTTACACCCCCATTCCCGATTTTAAGATCACCTGTGTACGGGTTCTTGCCGACAGTGGAGACGTTGTAGGAAAAACTATTGGTGAGGCACATATCAGAAGAGAATACGGGGTCAATATCCTGGCCATTTCCAGAAAGGATAAAATGATCGAACGCATCACTCCAGAAGAAAAACTGACGCATAATGACCTGGTATTCATCAGTGGAGACCAGGAGCATATAGACCGTTTTTACCAGGCGGTAACCTGATCTTCGGCAAACCTACCTGCGAAATTATTTGTATCTTTATTAGAACCCACTTCTCTAATTAGAAGATAATTATACAACCATGAAAATTCTCTTAACAGGAGCCACAGGATATATTGGAAAAAGGCTACTCCCGGTCCTCCTGGAACAGGGGCATGAAGTGATTTGCTGTGTGAGGGACAAAAACCGATTCCCTTCGGAAGGCTTTTTTGCCCATCAAAACATTTCGGTCTTCGAAGTGGACTTTTTGAAAGAACCTCCTTCTTCAGAAGCCATAAAGGACATAGACGCGGCCTACTACCTCATTCATTCCATGAGTTCAGAAAGGTCTGATTTTGAAAAACTGGAGGCACGCTCTGCACATAATTTCATAGAACTGGTAAAGCCAACGAACATTCAGCAAACCATTTATCTCACAGGTATTACCAATGAAAAAGAATTATCCAAACATCTCGCTTCAAGGAAAAATGTGGAGGAGATCCTTGGGAAGAGCCGCGTTCCCTTAACTGCTATAAAAGCCGGTATCATTATAGGCTCGGGCAGCGCTTCTTTTGAGATCATGAGGGACCTGGTGGAAAAATTACCCGTAATGATCGCTCCCAAGTGGCTTAAGACCAAAAGTCAGCCAATAGCCATTAGAGATATCCTGAAGTTCCTGAGCGGAGTTTTAGGAAAAAAAGAGACCTATGGTCACGCCTATGACGTAGGAGGCCCCGATATCCTGTCTTATAAAGAAATGCTGCTTCAGTTTGCCGAGGTACGGGGTCTTAAAAGGTATATTGTCACTGTACCCGTGATGACCCCAAGGCTTTCTTCCTACTGGCTTTATTTTGTCACTTCCACCTCTTATAAGCTAGCTGTCCACCTGGTAGACAGCATGAAAGTAGAAGTGATCGCCGGGAAAAACGATCTGGCAGAAAAACTCGGTATTAAACCTATCCCTTATAAGGAAGCAGTTGCCTTGGCCTTTCAAAAGATCGAACAGAACAATGTGATCTCCAGCTGGAAAGACTCCCTGGCCTCAAGTTATAGTGATGATTCTCTGCTGGAAAATATCAATGTTCCCGAAAATGGAGTATTTACTGATAAAAGAGAAAAGGAGATAATAGGTGACCCCGACCAGGTCCTGGAAAACATCTGGTCCATTGGCGGGAAACATGGCTGGTATTATGGGAACTGGATGTGGAAGGTACGGGGTATACTCGATAAAATAGCAGGAGGTGTAGGGCTTAGGCGGGGACGCACCCACCCCTTCACGATCAACACCGGCGATACACTTGATTTTTGGCGGGTACTTGCTGCCGATAAGAAGAACAAACGCCTGCTCCTGTATGCAGAAATGAAACTGCCGGGAGAGGCGTGGCTGGAATTCAGAATTGTAAAGAGGGAAGGAAAAAACTACCTGCAACAATCAGCTACTTTCCGCCCTAAGGGTGTAGCAGGCAGGTTTTACTGGTATTCTGTCCTTCCTTTTCATTTTTTCGTTTTTGACGGGATGGCAAAAAACATCATCGATCATCCCGGGAGATTTACTTCAAGAACCGACATATGACCTGCAACCGATTGCTCCGGATCATCGCTTGTTTTTAGGCTGCGCCTCATTGCTATCCTTAATTCTCCAGCTGATCTTCCTGAATTAAACATTAACCTTTTCTTGGCTCAAATTATTGGGAACTTTGCTCTGTATGACCTAAATTAAAATTGGAAATCTGACAATTCAGCATTTCCTCTTAACGGAAAATGAGAATCATTTTCAGCAGCGTATAATAATTAAAAGCAGAGACCATGAAGGAGAATGTAGGTAAAAAAGACAGATTGATTCGCAGTATCGCGGGACCCGCTTTAATAGGGATTGGATATACCGCCCTTGACGGCCGGAAAGGAAATATTGCAGGTCTGGCCACTATAGTGGCCGGAGCCTTACTAGCCGAAAGTGCCCTCACAAAAGTATGCCCGGTAAATGGAATATTAGGCATTGATACCCGTGAGAATAAAGGCACACTGCAAAGGATCAAAAAAGTACTGGAATAAACTTTTACAGAGGGGTCTTGCAGGGACCCTTTTTTATACTACTACAGGTCAAACCTATACACATAAAATAAAAGTATGAATCCCTGTTACCTCTTAGCCTCTTATGCTATAGGCTCTAACTAATAAAAAGCCGGTAGTATGAAAAATTATTCCTTTTGTTGCTCTGTTGGGCAGCAGCCTTTGCGCAACAGGAAATAACTTCCTAGCAGACTTACAGCATTGAACAATTTTATGACAACACCCGTGTTGGAGGCGTTGAGTTTTCTGAAAATGAAAGAAAATGCTCATCAGCAGTGATGAATCGGGGATCTTTAATCTGTATGAGTTCCATATAGAAGACGGTTCCAAAGAGCAGATCACGAATTCTACCAAAGATTCCTACTTATATTTAATATCTTCAGCTTTTATAAGAAGCTATTAAATTTCTATAAAAGGATCAATTTTTTTAATGAATCAGATCACTACGCTTACTTTTTTTCGGTTTTCCAATGCTGCCTCTAAACTATGG
>JBEPWW010000181.1:0-5754 GCA_041642215.1 Salinimicrobium sp.
TTCTTCGGCATAGCTATAATACTGTACAGGGTTCCTGGCAGGATCTACAAGTGCCATTTTTCCTTCACTCACAATGGCGTAGGAATAATGTGCCAGCGGAGTATCTTTAAATTGTTTTATTTTCATCGTACCGGTTGTTAGTGAGTGGTTTAACTTCCAGTGTTAATTTACTAAGATTTTTGAAAGGAATGATCACCTGATCGGTAAAATTTTCAGGAAATTTTTCATCCCCTTCAAATCCCAGGTCCACATTATCAGATATTTGGGGAATCCAGGCCGTTCTAAACAAGTAATCCCAGATACTCAGGCTCAGACCAAAATTAGCCCCATAAGAATGATTTTCTGGAAGCTCCTTCGCATGGTGATATATGTGCATTTTGGGGTTATTTAACAGGTAACCTGCCCAGCCGTAATCCCATTGGATATTGGCGTGATTGAGGTGACCAATGAAAACAGCCAGCATATGAACAACGAAAAATTCCTCAATCCCGAATCCTATCATGGCCAAAGGAATATACTGCACGGTCTTATAAATGATGGTTTCCATAAAATGAAACCTGAATTGCGCGGCAAAACCCATTTCTTTGACCGAATGGTGTATCTTATGGAACTCCCAAAGCCATGCCCTTTTATGCAACTGGCGGTGCACATTCCATTGTATAAAATCTGCCAGGACGAACATGAGGAGCAATTGCCCCCATACCGGCCAGCTGCCCACTTCTATAGCTACGATGTTCTCAATGCCCAGCCAGAGCAAAATATCATTGAACAGCTCTACCCCAACATTGGAAAGGGCATTATAACCGACAAGGGAGAACAGGAAAAAATTGAAAAGTATATAAAAACTGTCCAGCCAGAACCCACTGCGAAAGATCTTCTGCTCCTTCCTCCAGGGCAGGACGATCTCCAGCAACCATACCAGCAGGGAAAGAGCAAGTAGCCAGTAAAGATAATTGGTCCATGAAAAGGTCGTTATTTCTGAAATCAGATAGTGATAATAACCATAGAACGAATCCGTTATGATTGCGCTATATTTTTCCGTCATCCGGCAATTTTTGCGGTAAAAATAGTTCTTTTCACCAATACCCCGTGTAACACAGGTAACACAACTTGGGAAACATTACACAAACCGAATTTCCCTGTTGTGTAACAAAGGTCACATAAACATTTCACAGGTATTTTTATATTTGCTTTTCATGCAGTTGAAAAATTACATAGCACTTATTTTTGTGGTGGTTTTCTTCGGAAAACTACTTATGGTAGATACCAACCTCTTCCTTATTTTGGAGAAGACGGAGGATATCACCTTTCTTAAACCCTTTTGCAAGAACAAAAAAGCAGGGGGAGAAGATACCGCTGTGTATACAGAAGCTGCAATGGCATCATCCACGACCATGGACCTTATGTGCCAGGTTCCTTTTGATCTAAAAATATCAGAATGGCCTGCACCCTTAAGCAGCATGAATTTCCGGGAGTATGTCTATATTGATCCGGGGCAGCTTTCTACCCCCCGGGAAAAATTCTACCCCCCTCCCAAAGCCTGATCCTTCCCTACGATATCTTTTATTACATTATTGAAAACCTGCAGTAACAGCATAGCCTGTAGCCTGTTTTCAAGGATGTTATCATTAATTTAAATCAGGTTTTTATGTCCACTACAATTATAGTGAACCGGCGCTCGGTACAAATACTCCGGGTGATGTTAAGCGGTATTTTTTTAGTAGCAAGTTTTAGCCACTTGATCAATATAGATAAAACAATACAACGCATAGAGCAGGCACGCTTTAAAGGTATAGCCTATTTTTTTGGGGAACCCCAGTTTATGGTGATCGCTTCAGGAATTGTGATGCTCCTGGCAGGTCTTAGCCTTCTCGCGGGGTACAAAGCGAGGTGGGCAGCAGCAATTCTGCTTGCCGTACTAATCCCCATCACCCTTACCATACAGGTTGGACAAATTACCACTCTCGGTCCTTTGTTCAAGAATATCGCCATCATGGGCGGACTCCTGTTTTTTATCATGAACGACTTTAACAAAAAAACCATAACAGCAACAAAACCTGCTCAGGCCTAACTGAGTGCAAAAAACAATACCTATGAAAATCTATTTTTTAAGCAGTATCGTATTCCTTTTAACGATCTTAACCCATCCAACACATGCACAGGTACAGAATGAGCAGCAGCAGGAAAATTATGTGGTCCTGACCAAAAAGATTCCACAATTACAACCCATCTTCTTAACTGCTGAAACTTTAGCTGAAGAAGACGGGCAAAATTTCGGGAAATTTGAGGTTATCATCTGCGGCCAGACCGTCAAGGATCTTACCGACACAGAAATGATGCAAGGATATATCGACAAAGCTGAAAAAGCCAATGCAGAGCTGGTTGTATGTGGCTTCTCCCTGAACAAATTCGGGGTGGACAGGAAAGATATTTCCCCGCAGCTACGCATTGTTGAAAACGGTATTTTATACAATTTTCAGCTACAAAAGAAAGGATATACCAGTATTTCACTTTAAAAGCAACAGGCGATGAAACGATCAATAAGCGTATTAATAATGTTTTTGATGCTGGGGTTTTCCGGCAATGCACAAACCAGCGGTACTGGTGGAAAGAACAATTACATAGTGTCTACCACAAAGATTCCGCAGCTGCAGCCCATCATCCTCACAGCAGAATCATTAAAAAAAGAGGACGGGGAACAGTTTGGTGATTTCCAGGTTGTCATATACGGCCCCAATAATGACGGGCTTACCAACAAGGAAGAAATGGAAGCCTATATTACCCGGGCCAAAGCTGCAGGTGTACAGATCCTGGTGTGTAAACTCTCTATAGAAAAGTTCAATGTTGACCCGAACGATCTGCACGAAGACGTAAAAATGGTAGACCATGCCTTTACGCACCTCATTCAATTACAAAAAAACAAGAATTACTACAGCATACAACTATAAAAGAAAATCTATGAAATATACTAAAAAGGCATCCATATGGGGCCTGGCATTACTTGGAATAGTAAGTTTTACATCCTGTAACCAGGCAGCCGGAGAAAATTCAAATGGAGGTTCCAAAAAAGACACCCTGAGCATAACCGTGCTGCAAACTGCAGATATTCACGGGCAACTGGATTCTCATCCCGAGCTCTTCTGGGAGGATGAAAAAATCGTTTTTAAGGAAAGAGGAGGGCTTGCAAATATTAAAACGCTTTTTGAAAAAGAGCGTCGTAAAAATCCCGGGCGCACAGTGATTGTTGATGGTGGAGACCTTATCCAGGGCAGTGGCTATGCCGCTCTTTCTGAAGGTAGGATCTTCCCCGGGCTCATCAGTGAGATGGGATATGACGTTATCATTCCCGGCAATTGGGAAGTCGTGTACGGAAAAGACAGAATGATGGATATTTTAACCAATTACAACACTCCGGTCATCGCACAGAATATGTACCATGAAGAAGACGGTAAGGAACTTTTTCCTCCCTATTGGACCAAAGAAATAGAAGGGGTGAAATTAGGGTTCATAGGGATCAATGATCCCGATGTACCGGTACGTCAAAACCCCATTTTTAGTGAAGGAATTACTTTTAGTGGAATCGAAGATAAAGTGAAGGATCTTATAAAAACCGTCAAAAATGAGGAGGAGGTAGACGTGCTTTTCCTTGTCACTCATTTCGGAGTGTTTAAGCAGGTCGATCTCGCAAACCGGGACCTGGCAGAAGATGTGGATTATATCCTTGGAAATGATACTCACGAAAGGGTTCGTGAACTTATCCAGGGAAAATATGCGAAAGTATCTGAACCGGGGGCTTTTGGTTCATTTGTAGGGAAGTTAACCCTGCATTTCGTAGATGGGAAGCTGGTTGGAGATGACTATGAATTAATGGACGTGGATCCCGAGGTGTATCCTGCAGACCCCACGCTTCAGCAAATGGTGGACAAAGCAAAAGAACCGTATGAGGAACACCTGGAAACCGTTGTGGGTTACACTGCCACTCCCATTTACCGTTACCTCACCGTAGAAAACCCTATGGATAATATGATCACAGATGCCGCCAGGTGGAAAACCGGAGCTGATATCTCCATCTCCAATGGATTTCGATTTGGAAATCCCATAGTACCAGAAAATGGAGAGCCTGCGCCTATTACCCGTGCTAACCTGTGGAACCTGCTCCCGGTGAACGAGAAGGTGAAAACCGGAAAGGTCACCGGCCAGCAGCTCAAAGACTGGCTGGAGAGGGAAATGCATAATGCTTTTGCCCAAACTCCTACCGAACGTTTTGGCGGATGGCTGGTAAGGTTCTCCGGAATGGAAGTAGATTTCAACAGCCAGGGTAACAAAGGTGAACGTGTAAAATCTATAACCTTTAAAGGGGAGCCTATGGAAATGGATGAATATTATACCATTTCGGCCTGTGTACGTCCCGGTGACCCCATAGATAATTTGTGCCGTATTCCCGATGTGGAAGATGTGGAAGTAAAAGATTACACCATTCATGAAGTGGTGGAGGAATATTTAAAAGAGAATTCCCCGGTCTCTCCTGTCCTGGAAGGTCGCGCCTATTGTGAATACCTTGGCCCACAGTCCTTTTCGACGGTACCAGGCACAGATTATAAGTTTCAATAAATTGGGTTTAAGACCTAATAAAAGCTGCGGCTCGGGATCGGGCCGCCAGCTTTTCACAGTCGCTAAAATTACAGAACATGAACAAAAAACTTAAGAAGAACCTCATTGAATACGGTATTATTGGAGCAGTCTTTCTGGGCCTCTTTTTTACCGGCTTACATACAGAAGTATTCGGCTTCCTGCAAAGAGGCATCCTCCACACAGGAATGATGAAACCCGATGTGGAAAAAAAAGCAGAAAACAAGCCTATAGCCGCAGTCACCAAAGCCGACTTCAACCTGGGCCTGATCGACTCAAATGGAAATCAGGTGGATATGGAAGAATTCAGGGGCAAGGTGATCTTCATGAACATCTGGGCTACCTGGTGTCCTCCCTGTGTTGCCGAAATGCCCGGCATCAATAAACTGTACAACAATCTGGAGGATGAAAACGTGGTATTCCTCATGCTCTCTGTAGATCAGGATTTTAATAAAGCAAAGGAATTCAACAGAAGGAAAGGCTTTGATTTCGAGATCTACCGGCCTGCCGGAAATATTCCTCCCATGTACTCCACCCGAAGCATCCCTACTACCTATATAATTAATGCAGAAGGAGAACTGGTCCTGACCCATATGGGGATGGGGGAATTCAATACCCGCGAATTCAAAGATTTCCTCCTGGAACAGAAATGACTTAGTGATCCCGGTGAAATTGAAAAGCATAATTCAACCACAATTCCAGATGTTTTAACGCCGTCATAAGAAACTGACCCTTAACGATTAAGTATATTTAGAATACCTGCCCCCATAGAATTCCGGATCCATAAAAGAATAACTATGAATGTAATTAGACTTATCGCCGTAACCTGTTGTGCAGGTCTTGTTTCCTGCGGGGGACCGTTAAATCCCCGGGAGCAGGATACACAAGCCTCCCCGGCCTCCTCAGAAGAAACTTTGACCATACTTCATACCAATGACCGGCATGGGACCCATATGCCCTTCACCACCAGCAGGGAAAACGCCACGGCGCAAACGGGGGATTCCGGGCGGGACACCCTCATTACCTTTGACCGGGAGGCCAAAATAGACGGATTTGCCTATCTCGCTGCCGCCGTGAAAAAGATTAGACTGGAACAGGGAGAAGAAAACATCATGCTTCTTGATG
>JBEPWW010000182.1:0-5744 GCA_041642215.1 Salinimicrobium sp.
CCGACAAACGCCTCCCCTTCCTCGTCGAAGCCGCAGATCATGCCCCTATTGAGAAGGATTTCAACCTTGGGGTAATACAAACCTAAAATGAATTTATGCGATCCTATTTAGCACTAATTGTTTTAATTTTTTTCACCAGCCTACCCGGCTCTGCCCAGGTACTGAGCAACAAACAAACCTACACTGAAGCCGATACGCTTAGGGGTTCGTTACGGCCGGAGCGCGATTATGATGTCCTTAAATACCACCTTAATTTAAAAGTTGATCCCGAAGAGAGGTATCTTACAGGATTTAATACCATCACATTCCGGGCTGAGGATGACCTGCCTGTGATACAGGTTGACCTGTTCGAAAATATGCAGGTGGATTCCATCCTCCATGGGAGCAGAAAACTGGATTACAACCGGCGCCATAACGCAGTGTTCATTGACTTTGAAAAATCCATTCCTAAAGGCAAGACAGATTCCATACGGTTCTATTATTCCGGGCATCCTACTATTGCTGAAAATGCACCCTGGGATGGAGGTTTCGTCTTTGAGGAAGACCGTGAAGGAAATCCCTGGATAGGGGTGGCAGTACAGGGAACTGGAGCCAGTCTCTGGTACCCCAATAAAGACCACCAAAGCGATGAACCGGAAGAAGTTCTTATGGAGATCGCCGTACCCGATGGCCTCATGAATGTGTCCAATGGAAGGTTCCTCGGCAAGCACAAACTGGAGGGGGGTTATACCCGGTGGGACTGGAAAGTGAACAGTCCCATTAATAATTACAACGTAATCCTCAACATTGGAAATTACGTCCACTTCAATGATCAATACAAAGATCTCGACCTGGATTATTACGTTCTTCCCTACAACCTGGAAAAGGCAAGGGAACATTTCGAGGAGGTGAAACCTATGATGGAATGTTTTTATGAAAAATTCGGGGCTTATCCCTTTGAGAAAGATGGTTTTAAAATGGTAGAAACTCCTTATTTAGGTATGGAGCATCAAAGCGCAGTGGCTTACGGCAACCATTATCTCCCCGGCTACCTGGGTAACGATATCAGCGGTACCGGAATCGGGTTGAAATTTGATTTCATCATTATCCACGAATCGGGACATGAATGGTTCGGGAACAGCATCACTGCTGCCGATATTGCCGATATGTGGATACATGAAGGCTTCACCTCCTATTCTGAAGCTGTATATGTAGAATGCCGCTGGGGCAAAAAAGAAGCCCTGGAGTACCTGCGGGGAACCCGAAGGGGAATTGGTAACCGCTCCCCTATTATTGGGGATTACGGGGTAAACAGCGAAGGATCTGGAGATATGTATCCCAAGGGAGCTAATTTGCTAAACAACATCAGGAGCATCTATGATGATGACCAGCTGTGGTGGGAGACCCTAAAGGGGTATACTGAAGCCCATAAACACCAGATCATCGATACCCGTACAACAGAAACCTTTTTTGATGCTGCGACCCCTGTTGACCTAAAACCCGTTTTCGATCAATACCTGCGACACACGGCATTACCAGAACTTCAGATAAAAAAGGAAGGAGAAGATGTCCATTACCGCTGGAAAGCAGATGTACAGGATTTCCATATGCCGGTGGATGTTTTCATCAAAGGCGAAGAGAGCAGGCTTCATCCAACTCAGGAGTGGCAAAAACTAGCTCAAGGAATCAACAAGAAAGAAGATATACTTGTTAACGACTTAAAATGCTATATCGACTTTCGTTTCGTAGAGTAGCCCCCTATTCTGGAATTCATTAAAAAACCTGCAGGACCATTGGCTCCTGCAGGTTTTTTAATGCTCTGTCAAGAAAATTTCAACCGCCGTCACAGCACTTCCCCCCTCTTTCACCTCTGCCCGTTAAAGTTGTTCTAATCCTTCTGAAGACAATTTAAAATTTTATAAATTATAGGTTGTTGAACGCAGGTCTATTTTTTGACCAACTTATAATAGCCACAATATGTTGCACATCCATAATAAAGAATTGGACACCGTTATTCTTGATATGGACGGAGTAATCACACAAACCGCCATAGTACATGCCAGAGCCTGGAAAAAGATGTTTGATGCCTTCCTGGAGGAGTACTCCGGAAAGGATTTCGAACCTCTGGATATTGAACATGATTACAACGAATTCATTGATGGAAAATCAAGACTGGACGGGATACGCAGTTTCCTGTCCTCCAGAAACATAGAACTGCCTGAAGGAGACCCCGGGGATGATCCCTCAGCCAATACCGTACAGGGAATTGGAAAAAGAAAGAATGAGATTTTTCTGGAAGTGATAGAAAAAGACGGCGTGGATGTTTACGAAGATACTGTGGAGATGCTGGAGACCTGGAAGAAAGAAGAACTAAAACTAGCTGTTATCTCCTCCAGTCGTAATTGCCGGTACATCATTGAAAAAGCAGGTCTGACCCCAATGTTTGAAGTAATTGTGGATGGTATAAAACTGGAAAAGGAAAACCTCAGCGGGAAACCGAAGCCCGATATTTTTATAAAAGCAGCAGAAGAATTAGGATCTGAAATTATGCGATCGATGGTCATTGAGGACGCTATTTCTGGAGTGCAGGCAGGACGAAAAGGTAATTTTGGACTGGTGGTAGGAGTTGATCGCAATAATAAAACCGACTCCCTAAAAAAAGCCGGTGCCGACATTGTTGTGAAGAAATTAACGGAACTTAAGGAAGAAAAAGAATGAAAAAAACAAACGTTGAAGAGCTGCCGAATGCCCTTGAAGAAACTGCTAAAATAATCAATACTCTCGGCAACAAAAAACCAGCGCTCTTTTTGGACTATGACGGGACTATGACCCCCATCGTCCCCAATCCTGAAGACGCAAATTTATCTGAAGAAAACCAGAAATTGATTTCACAGCTGGCAGATCTTATTCCCGTCATCATTATAAGCGGAAGGGATCTTAAAGATGTAAGATCTAAAGTTGATCTCAAAAAGGTCACCTATGCCGGTAGTCACGGCTTCGACATCAGTGGCCCCGATATACAGATGGCACACGAATCTGAGAAAGAAGTGACCCCGGCTCTTGATACCGCACAAGAAAACCTTGATAAGGAGATAGGAAATATACCGGGTGTAAAGGTGGAGCGCAAGAAATACGCCATCGCGGTTCATTACCGAAATACAGAGGATGAAAATGTTCCCCAGGTAAAACAAGCGGTTGAACGCGAGCTGGAAGATCAGGATATCCTCAAAGAAGGCATCGGTAAGAAGATCCTGGAATTAAAACCTAACCTTGACTGGCATAAAGGCCGGGCCCTCAACTGGCTCTCCGAAAAGCTTGGTCTCAACAAGGAGAAATATGTACCTATATATATTGGAGATGATATTACCGATGAAGACGCCTTTGCCGAAATTGAGCAGAAAGGAATAGGGATACTGGTGGGTACACATGGAGAAGATACCGCCGCTTCCTATCATCTGAAAGATACAGATGAAGTCACCAATTTCCTGATGCAGCTTAAGTCTAACTTAAAAAAATAAGCAGTCAATTATTTAAATATTCACACTAATTATGGAAGCCTTTTGCATTACCTATAAAGACTGGAATCCCCAGGAACAAAAACTTCGGGAAGCTTTGTGCACTCTCGGTAATGGGTATTTAGGCACCCGGGGGGCTGCAGAGGAAAACCGGAACAATGAATTCAATTATCCCGGCACGTACTTAGCCGGTGGATTTAACCGGGCGGAAACCGAAATTTCCGGAAGAAAGATCGAAAATGAAGACCTGGTAAATTTCCCAAACTGGCTACGCCTCACTTTTCGCCCCGCAGGAGGAAAATGGCTGAACCTGGAGGAAATAGAGGTCCTGGATTATGAACAGAGCCTTGAAATGAGGAAAGGGACCCTGGAGCGTAAATTCAGGGTTAAGGATCAGGAAGGGAGGATCACCCGAATTCACAGCCGGAGGATGGTAAGCATGAAAGACATGCATCTTGCAGGGATACAGTGGTTCCTCACCCCCGAAAACTGGAATGGAGAGATCGAATTGTGCAGCGCACTGGACGGCAGGGTCATTAATGATAATGTGGAACGCTACAGGGAACTGGAAAGCCATCACCTGAACCCTGTTAGGACAGGAAGTTTCGATCACAACCATATGTCTTTGGTCGTGGAAACCAAACAGTCGAAGATACGTATGGCTCAGGCAGCACGCACCCAGATCTACTCGGGTAAGAAGATCATGCCTGCTGATATTAGTAACCATGAAGAGGAAGGATATATTGAACAGATCTTCAATTTTTCGGTAAAAGAAGGTAATGAATACAACATCGAAAAAATAGTGGCGATCTATACCAGCAGGGATCGCGCCATTAGCGAACCCTCCCTGGAAGCTGAAAAAGATATCACCCGAACAGGACGTTTTGAAGAGATGCTGGCCCGGCAGGCTGCCGCCTATAAATTTTTGTGGCACCGGGCAGATGTCGGGGTGATTGGGAGCAAAAAAATTCAGCAGTTAACCAGACTCCATATCTTTCACAGCCTGCAGACCATCTCTCCCAATTCTATGAGCCTCGACATTGGAGTACCTTCCAGAGGACTGCACGGGGAAGCCTACCGGGGCCATATATTCTGGGATGAACTGTACATCTATCCTTTCCTGAACCTTAGGTTTCCCGAAGTAACCCGCAGTTTGTTATTGTACCGCTACTACAGACTGGATGAAGCCCGACATGCTGCAACAGAGGAAGGATATAAGGGAGCTATGTTTCCCTGGCAGAGCGGCAGTAATGGAAAAGAGGAAAGTCAAATCCTTCATCTGAACCCCAAATCAGGAAACTGGATCCCTGACCATACCCATCTCCAGCGTCATGTAAATTCAGCTATTGTTTACAACATATGGAATTACTATATCACCACAGATGATAAGCTTTTCCTTTCCCATTTTGGTGCCGAAACCGTTCTGAGCATAGCCATGTTCTGGGCGAGTAAAGCCATTTATAATGAAGACCGGGACCGGTATGAGATACATGGAGTGGTGGGACCAGATGAATACCATACCTCGTATCCAGATTCTGAAGAGCAGGGATTACGGAACAATGCCTACACGAATGTCATGGCTACCTGGGTGCTACAGAAAGCCCTCGAGATTCTCGATCTTATTGAGAGGAGCCGGAAACGAGAGTTGCTTCAGGAACTGGTGATCGATGATGAAGAACTGGAATTGTGGAAGGACATCAGCAAGAAAATGTTCATTCCTTTTATTGAAGAAGGCATCATCAGTCAGTTTGAAGGGTATGAAAATCTGGAAGAGTTTCCATGGGAAGAGTATCGCGAAAAATACGATGACATCCAGCGGCTGGACAGGGTATTGGAAAGCGAGGGAGACTCCCCAAACCGTTACAAAGCCAGCAAGCAGGCAGATGTCCTAATGTTGTTCTTTTTGTTTACCAAAGGGGAATTAAAAGAAATCTTTGAGCAGCTGGGATATACTTTCAGGGATGAAATGATCAGTAAAAATATTGAATACTATAAAGAACGAACTTCCCATGGGTCCACCCTGAGCAGGCTTGTATTTTCCTGGATACTTTCGAAATATGATCAGGAACAATCCTGGCGAAATTTTGAGACCCTCATCGTAAGTGATTTTGAGGATATACAGGGCGGGACCACCCCCGAAGGAATCCATCTGGGTGCCATGGCCGGATCCCTGGACCTCATCCAGCGAAATTTTGCCGGCCTGGCAGTATGTGATGACGCCCTGTGGATAGAACCCAGAATGCCGGAAAG
>JBEPWW010000183.1:0-5735 GCA_041642215.1 Salinimicrobium sp.
GATAGCCATTGACACCTCGCGCTTTAGAAATCTTACGCTTTATCGCAATAATTTGAGCTATTCCCTTGATGTTGAAAAATTTACTGAAGGGAATGTGAAAGTACCGGTAGAGTTAAGGAACGTTCCGGATGATCTCAATGTGGTGATCTTTCCAAAAGAGATCCTGTTGTTTTACCAGGTGAATCTCAGGGACTATAACAAAGTGACAGCATCAGATTTTAGAGTGGTTGCAGATTTTTCGAATGTGCATGACAACCGGGATTTTTTAATTCCTGAGGTGAGGCAGCGACCGGAATTTGTAACGAACGTACGCCTGAACGAAAAGAGAATCCAGTTTATCATTAAAAAATGAAAGTAGTAGGACTTACCGGGGGGATTGGAAGCGGTAAAACCACCGTAGCTAATTTCTTTCGGAAATTAGGCACCCCTGTTTATATTGCAGATGAGGAGGCAAAGAAGATAATGAATACCAGCACGGAGGTAAAGAAAAGGATAACCCAACTTTTTGGAGAGGACACTTACATTAACAGTATCCTGGACCGTAAAAAACTGGCATCCAGGGTCTTCCATGATGCCTCTCGTTTGGAAGCCCTGAATGCCATTGTTCACCCTGCAGTGGGCCATCATTTTGAAGAGTGGAAAAAAGCTCAAACCGGTGCCTATGTGATCTATGAAGCAGCTATACTATTTGAAAGAGGCAGCGACAAAAAATGTGATCTGGTCATCCTGGTAACTTCACCTTATGACCTCAGGATACAGCGACTGCAGGAACGGGATCAATCCTCTATAGAAGAAATAGAGGCCCGGATGGCCCATCAATGGACGGACGAAAAAAAAACAGCCTTAGCCGACTACATTATTGAAAATAAGGATCTATCCGAAACCTGGGAAAAAGTTCAAAACATTCACCAGAAGCTGCTTGAGAGCGCATAAAATCAGGATTTCTTATGTTAACTTTTGGTTAAATGGTTTAGCGAGTAAATGTTAAAATCATACTTTTGAGACATGAACAAGAAAATATTTTTTCTCTTGGTGGTCCTCATGAGCCTCTCACTTATAGGAATCATATTTGTTCAGGGTTATTGGATAAAAAACACTGTTGAGAGTAAGGAAGAGCAATTTTCCTTTAACGCGAAACAGATTCTGAGAAGAGTAGCTAATGAAGTTGAGAATAAGGAACTCGAAAACTACTATTTCGCGCTTCAGGACGTTGTGGACAGCCTTGGAATGGAGCCAGATAATTCCCTGATCAGGGAAATTTTCAAGGTGGAGAATGATGAATATAACAATGAAATATATGTTTACTCTCATGGAATAGTGGCAGAGGATTATAAACTCTCCACGGCTTTTTTAGATGCCAGTATTGATACCATTCGTTTCCGTAAACTCATCAATAAAAAAGTGACCAAACTGGTTGCTGATGATACGACAGAATCTAACGGGGTATCTGACCAGAATCGACTGAACAAAATGTTCAGGATGAAGGATGTTGAGAAGGAATTCATTCGTTCTACCGTTTCTGAATATACCAGCAAGATGCCGGTACATAAGCGGGTGTCTAAATCCTATATTGAACAATTGATCCTAAGGGAATTAAAGAACAGGGGATTGAATACCTCTTTTGAGTATGCAATTTACGGGAACGGTCTGGCGACCAAGGTGCGGTCTGAGGATTTTAGGTTAAACTCCAAAACGACCTATCGGGTGCCCCTGTTTTCTAATGATAAAGGAACCAACGATTACCAGCTTTTCGTGAACTTTACAGAGAAAAAGCAAGTGGTATTATCATCCATTACCTTAATGGCGGCTCTTTCCATCATTTTTACCCTTATTATTGTAATAGCTTATTCCAGTGCTTTGTCACAGCTTATAAGGCAGCGGCAGATATCGGAGATAAAAACTGATTTTATTAATAACATGACCCACGAGTTCAAAACGCCTATTGCAACCATCAATCTTGCCCTGGATGCCATCAGGAATCCTAAGGTGAGCAGTGATCCTGCCAAGGTGGCCCATTATCATAAGATGATAAGGGATGAGAACAAGAGAATGCATGCACAGGTTGAAAATGTTCTGCGTATTTCACGGCTTGAGAAAAACGAGCTTGATCTTAAAAAAGAAAGGCTGGACCTTCATGACCTTATCCATGAGGCCATTACCCATGTGGAATTAATCGTGGAAGACAGGAATGGGTATGTTCAAACCCATCTCGGGGCGCTAAAGTCATCTATACTTGCCAATCAGACCCATTTTACAAATGTAATCGTGAATATCCTGGACAACGCCGTAAAATACTCTCCCGAGGAGCCAAAGATCGATATCTACACCGAAAACGTCAAGAACTATATCGTCATGAAGGTAAGGGATCAGGGGAGCGGGATGAGTAAAATAGTTCAAAAGAAAGTTTTTGAAAAGTTCTATAGGGAACATACCGGCGATATTCATAACGTCAAAGGACATGGGCTTGGCCTGGCTTACGTAAAGCGGATCGTTGACGATCACCATGGACATATCTCTGTTGAGAGTGAAAAAGAAAAAGGAAGTACATTTATAATTAAACTACCACTAATATCTTAATATATGGAAACTGAAAATAAGAAAATTTTACTAGTTGAAGACGACCCAAACTTTGGAACAGTTCTGAAGGATTATCTGGCAATGAATGATTATGAGGTCACTCATGCCAAAAACGGAATGGAAGGTTTCGAGAAATTCAAAAAAGATGATTTTGATCTTTGCATCCTGGATGTGATGATGCCATATAAAGATGGGTTTACCCTGGCCAAGGAAATCAGGGAGAAAAATGAGGAAATCCCAATCATCTTTCTTACAGCCAAGGCTATGAAAGAAGATGTTCTCAAAGGTTATAAAGTGGGAGCCGACGATTATCTTAACAAGCCATTTGATAGTGAAGTTTTACTGATGAAGATCAAGGCGATCATGCAACGTAAGGCAACCGATAGTGTGGCAGACAGTAAGCAATTTGAATTCCAGATCGGTGACTTCCATCTCAATTCAAAATTACGGTTCCTTACCTTTAGGGATGAAGAACCTACCAAGCTTTCTCCAAAAGAAAATGAGTTGCTGCGCCTTCTGGCCCTTCATGAAAATGACCTGATGCCAAGGGAGCTGGCCCTAACCAAGATTTGGCGTGATGACAACTACTTTACTTCAAGAAGTATGGATGTTTACATCGCAAAACTTAGAAAATACCTTAAAAAAGACGAAAACGTGGAGATCCTGAATATTCATGGGGAAGGTTTCCGTCTTGTGATCAGAAACAAAGAAGAAGCTACCGAGAGTTAACCGGTACTAATTTTCAGTTTCTAAGACAGCATTACATTATCATAATATGGTCATTATGGTAATGTAATGTTTTCTAAAGTTAACATTTCCTTATCTAGGTCTTTCTTCACAAGGTTTATATTTGTCATATAACCTGCCTAAAATGAGAAGACTAGTCTCGATGACCGGGAATTTCCTGTATGCCGTAACTGTACGGCATTTTTTCATCGCAGGTTATAATCTTCCCTGGTTCCCTTCTGTATTTTTTCTTCTTATTTTATTCCACAGCGGAGTTTTCGGCCAGAATGAAGGAGCTTCTTCCATTATTCCCGATTACACTTTGCTGGATCAAAAACCTCTTGGATCTGCCAGTGCTACAGATCTGGACGGAATGGTTATTTCTGTGGATACTGATTCCCTCGGCAATATTTATGTCCTCACTTTTGGAACAGGCGTATTTAAATATGACGCCAACGGGAACAATAAAAAAAAGATCATCGCCTCAACAAGGTTAAGTAGTCCCCTGGATCTGGTCATTGACGGGAATGATATCATCTATATAGCCGACAGTGACTCCAAGTACATCAGGAAATTCGATACCGGCGGAACCCATCTTGGGGATATTGGCTCCGGTTACGGGGGGGATGGGAGAAATGAATTCTGGAAGCCCACCGGCCTGGCAACAGACAAAGACAATAATTTATATATCGTTGATAGTTACACGGGTAATGACTCTCGTGTAACAAAACGCTATTTTCTCAAGATCTATTACGACAACGGCGATTTTATAAGCTTCCAGGGAACACCCGGAAATGAACTTATGGAGCCATACCGGGTTGGAGTTGACTCAAAAGGGAATATCTTTATAAGTGACTCTAAAGACAACGGCAGGGTGCTGGTGTTCGACAAAAACCTGAACTTCCTTCAGACCCTGAGTGGCCTGGGCTCTCCGGGAAGCGTGGTGATAGATCCTTTCGATTTTATTCATATCATTGATTACGCAGATCGTATCGAGCTAAACAAGTTGCTTAACTATGAATCCCTGGGTACATTCGAGGCTTTGGCACTGCTCAGTTCTGTACAGGCAGGCATAGACGGCAATGAATTCAGTATACGCATTTTCAATCCCGGAAGAGATCTGGTCAAAACCTTTAGGGATCAACTTAAATTACCTTTAGATCTGGCCTTTAACAGCTGTGACAGGATGTATGTGAATAATTCAGACCTCACAGGTTCCACTTTTTCTCCCGGTCTGGAATTTAAACTTAATATCTATCAGCGGTATCCGTCTTTTGATATTGAAGAACCGCTTATCACCTGTCCGGCCACCATTGAGGTGCAGGTAGAAGAAGGTGAGAATTCTGCTGTTGTGACTTTTGATGCCCCGGCTGCAACAGATAATTGCATGCTCTCCTCGGTGACTCAAACAGGAGGATTGCCCCCGGGGGGTGAATTTCCCGTTGGAATAAACATCATGGAATTTACGGCTACAGATGCTGCCGGCAATTTCTCAATTTGCAGTTTTGACATTATCGTACTTGCCCGGGAGGTGCCTCTTTCCTTTACAACCTGTCCCGAAACCATTGAGGAGAACAGCATTGCCACCGATTGTGGCGTTCTGGTGGATTTCCAGGTTCCCGAGGTCACCGGGGGAAGCGGTACAGTAACCGTTGTACAGATCCAGGGGCCGGCCAACGGGGAATGGTTTCCTGTAGGAACAACCGAGGTCGCTTTTGAAGCCACCGATGAAGATAATAACAGTGTAGAGTGTCATTTTTCGGTTGTCATAAAGGATACAACCGCTCCCGTCATCGAAACCTGTCCAGGCGACAGGGAGGAGATTTTGGTGGAAGGTGAGTTCGTTCTTCCTGATTATACCGTAGAAATTACTGCCACTGATAATTGTTCGGAAAGCATTAGCCTTACCCAGAATCCTGCTCCGGGGACGGCTGTTACCGGCACAACAGAAATTTCCATTACAGCGGCCGATGCGGCAGGAAATGTTTCCCCTGCCTGCACGTTTTGGGTGCAGCTAACCGAAGAAACCCTGCCTTCCTTTGAATGTTTTCAGCAGGAGGAGATCACCGAAAGCCTGGATACTAACTGTGAATTTGTATTACCCGATTATACCGATAGGGTGGGGAATTTTAAGAATTTTACAGAGGCGGTTGCTGTTATTCAGTCTCCCCCGGCAGGTACGGCTATAACAGAACCGACCCTTATCTCCCTGAGCATACTGGATGGTGAAGCCGAAGTCGGGACCTGTGAGTTCCGGGTGGCCCCGGTTGATGATACCGCTCCTGTCATCGAAACCTGTCCCGGTGACAGGGAGGAGATTTTGGTGGAAGGTGAGTTCGTTCTTCCTGATTATACCGTAGAAATTACTGCCACTGATAATTGTTCGGAAAGCATTAGCCTTACCCAGAATCCTGCTCCGGGGACGGCTGTTA
>JBEPWW010000184.1:0-5710 GCA_041642215.1 Salinimicrobium sp.
GGGGAGCTGGTAAACCAGGTACAGACCAATAAATTTGAACTTTTAAAAGACCTTGTGAATGAAGTTGCCAGTAATTAGACACCTGCAAAAGAACAATGATGTGGAGAAACTGGAAAGTGCCCTGGAGGTGCTGGAAAGCTTTTGCGAGCATCGTTCTGTAAGCGAACAGGAAATGGACGTAGTGGGTGAACTGGTTACTAATATCTGCGGTGCCATTGAAGTTCAGACAATGATCAACGACGGTATGCCGGAACGTGACGCGGCAAATAACTTTGCTAAAAAGGTATTAGGTTCTATCGATAAATAGAACCACTTTTAAAATAAGAGACAGGGGCTGCTTTAAATTCTAAAGCAGCCCTTATTGTTTTATGATAATTTTAGTAAGGGCCAACAACTTAAAATTTTAAATTTAGTGACTCTAACAACCAAGCAGCAGTTCTATGTCACAAATCACTCATAAGGGCAAGCCCGTTACCACCTATGGCCATCTTCCTGAAATAGGAGAAAGAGCCCCACATTTTGAACTTATAAAATCAGATATGAACGTTGCCACTTTACAGGATTTTAAAGGAAAACGGGTGATCATGAATATTTTCCCCAGCATTGACACCCATATCTGCGCTACTTCTGTACGTAATTTCAGTGAAAAGGTGGCTGATTTGGACAACGCCGTGGTTTTGAATATTTCTAGGGATCTCCCCTTTGCTCAAAAACGATTTGTAGACGATGAGAAAATCAATAATATGGTGAACCTCTCTGACTTTAAAGAACGAAATTTTGGGAAGGATTACGGGCTTGAAATGATCGATGGACTCTGGGAAGGCTTATTATCCAGGGTGGTGATTGTCCTGGATGAGAACGGAAAGATCATTTACACCCAACAGGTGAGGGATATTGATCAGGAACCTGACTATCTTGAGGCCCTAAAAACCCTCTTATAAAATGTACAACTTTATCACCAGCCGTATTCGGGGAGGTGGTTATGCAATAAAGGGAGCCTGGCTTTTATTAAAGCACGAACCCAGCTTCCAGGTCCAGTTCGTTATTGCCCTATTTGTTACAGCTGCCGGTTTTTATTTTGATATTTCTGCCAGTGAGTGGATGTTCCAGATCTTCGCCATTGGACTGGTAATGACCGCAGAAGGGCTCAATACTGCAATTGAAGCCATCGCAGATTTTGTGCATCCCGATTTTCACAGCAAAATAGGACACATCAAGGATGTAGCTGCCGGGGCGGTTTTCGTGGCAGCCATCACTGCAGTGATCATAGCGGGAATTATTTACATTCCTTATATCTTTTACACGGTTTAGTTTAGCTCACCTCCCGCCCCGTCCCTTCTAACCTTTACAGCTGCTGAACATTTTATGCTCTTGGAGATCACTTCCACCCTTGCTACGCCCTCATCCTGTCATTGATGGCATTTCCATTTATTAATTATAAATAGATTTTTTCTTTTCCCTATATTAGATGGTCCTAATTTGTATTTTTGCCCTAAACAGTGTTTTAATTTATGTCCAAAAATAAAGCTACCCGGAAAAAAAACAGGCAGCCCCGTTTCTCGAAATCCAACCTTGTGATCTCCAGGAAAAATCAGGTGATCCTTGGTAGCTTTCTTGCTTTATTTGGCATTGCGCTGCTGGTCGCCTTCATTTCCTTTTTGTTTAACTGGCAGGCCGACCAAAGCACCCTGGCGCACATAGGAGACCGGCAGGTTAAGGCACAGAATCTGTTAAGTAAGTTTGGAGCAGGGATCAGCAATTTCTTCATCTATGAAGGGTTTGGAATTGCTGCTTTCGCAATTGCCGTACTCACAACCCTTACCGGAATTTACCTTTTTTTCAATCTTAATAAAAAAGCCCTACAGCATTTCTGGTTTTGGGGAGTTCTGGTTATGGTATGGCTTTCTGTATTCTTTGGTTTCTTTGGCAGTTCTTATGCCCTTCTGGGAGGAACCGTGGGATATGAAGTGAATGATTATCTCCAGGATTACCTGGGCTTCTTCGGAACCTCCCTTTTGCTTACATTCCTTCTGATCGTGTACCTGGTCGTGCGGATCAAAATAACTCCGGAAAAAGCGGCTGTTTTCTTTAGAAAAACAAAACAGGAGATCAAAGAGGACCTGCGCGCCCCACATACAGCTACAGGAACATCAGCTCCTGAAGCTGCTGTGCAAAATGGCACTTCAGAAACTGAAAGCACAAAAGATTCACAGGAGTTTTCCGCAGAACCGGGAGAAGAAGAAGAAAAAGAGGGAACACCTACACCTTCCGAAGAAAAACCGGCTTCAGAAAAAATGATCATCAGGTCTCAGGAGGATTCAGATGATGTGGAAATGGAAGTATCGACGACTGTTGAAGAAGAAGAGGAAGATAATTTGAGTAATAAGCTGGTAAAGGATTTCGGGGAATTCGATCCTACCCTGGAGTTGAAGAACTACAAATTCCCTACCCTTGAATTGCTCAAAGATCACAACGCCAACGGCGGTGGGATCACCATCAATCAGGAGGAACTTGAAGAAAACAAAAATCGTATTGTTGACACCCTCAAGAACTACAAAATTGAAATAGCCCAGATCAAGGCAACTGTTGGTCCTACGGTAACCCTGTACGAAATCATTCCCGAAGCAGGGATTCGAATTTCCAAGATCAAAAGCCTGGAGGATGATATCGCCCTTTCCCTAGCGGCCCTGGGGATACGAATCATCGCGCCTATCCCCGGTAAAGGGACCATAGGGATTGAAGTACCCAACAAGAATGCGACCATGGTTTCCATGCGCTCGGTGATCGCTTCTCCCCGCTTTCAGAATGCCGAAATGGAGCTGCCAATGGCGCTGGGTAAAACCATTTCAAATGAGACCTTTGTGGTTGACCTCGCAAAAATGCCCCACCTGCTCATGGCAGGGGCGACCGGCCAGGGAAAATCTGTGGGATTAAATGCCATACTCACTTCCCTGTTATACAGCAAACATCCTGCAGAGGTGAAATTCATCCTGGTAGATCCAAAGAAGGTGGAATTAACCCTTTTCAACAAGATCGAGCGACACTATCTCGCGAAACTACCGGATACTGAGGAAGCTATTATTACTGACAACACCAAGGTGATCAATACCCTGAATTCCCTATGTATTGAAATGGACAACCGGTATGAATTGCTCAAAGATGCGATGGTGCGGAATATCTCAGAGTATAATACCAAATTCAAAGCCCGTAAACTCAATCCTGAGCATGGCCATAAGTTCCTGCCCTATATTGTCCTGGTCGTTGATGAATTTGCCGATCTGATCATGACTGCCGGAAAGGAAGTAGAAGCCCCTATTGCAAGGCTGGCACAACTGGCACGGGCTATAGGGATCCATCTCATCATCGCAACCCAGCGCCCCTCTGTGAATGTGATAACCGGTATAATCAAGGCGAATTTTCCCGCCAGGATCGCCTTTAGGGTAACCTCAAAAATAGACTCCCGCACGATCCTCGACAGCCAGGGAGCCGACCAGTTAATTGGAAAGGGGGATATGTTGTTTACTCAGGGGAATACCCTATTGCGCCTGCAATGTGCTTTTGTTGATACGCCCGAAGTTGAGAAAATAACCGACTATATCGGCTCGCAGAAAGCTTACCCCGATGCACACCTGCTTCCCGAATACGTTGGAGAGGAAAGTGGCACAGGTCTTGATATTGAAGTAGGCGACCGGGATAAGCTCTTTATGGAGGCCGCCGAAGTCATTGTAATCGCCCAGCAGGGCTCGGCTTCTTTACTTCAGCGAAAACTCAAATTAGGCTATAACCGGGCAGGAAGAATTATCGATCAGCTGGAAGCTGCAGGGGTCGTAGGACCTTTTGAAGGCAGTAAAGCCAGACAGGTCCTGGTACAGGATCTTGAAGGCCTAAACCAGTTATTGAACGAGTAAGCAACAACAATAAAAAATGAAAATGAAAAAATTAGGATTTTTAATCATCGCCTTAAGTATGGTGATAGGCATGCAGGCACAAAATTCAAACAAGGCAGAATTATTACTGGATGAAGTATCCACCAAGGTTGAGGGCTATGACAATATCGTCATTGATTTTAAGTACTCCCTTGAAAACACAGCAGAAAATGTAAAGCATGAGACCCGGGGCGATGTAAGCCTGCAGGGGGAAAAATATGTGCTCAACATTATGGGAACCACCCGTATCTTTGACGGGGAAAAAATTTATACCATTATTCCCGAAGATGAAGAGATAAATATCTCAACCTACAACCCGGGCGATGAGCAGGAGATCACTCCTTCAAAAATGCTGACCTTCTATAACGATGGGTACAAAGCCAGCTGGGATATCACCCAGGACGTAAAGGGAAGAAAGATCCAGTATGTAAAACTGACCCCTATTGATTCCAATGCCGAAATAAAAAACATCCTTTTGGGGATAGATCAACAAACAAAACACATCTACAACCTCATCCAGACCCAGGATAACGGTACAAAGATCACCATTACTGTTAAGAGCTTTAAAACAAACCAGCCTTTACCCGAATCCCTTTTCGAATTTAAAGAAGCGAGGTATAAGGACTACTACATAAACCGGCTTGACTAATTGAAGATTCTCGACAGGTACATACTGCAAAGTTACCTTAAAACATTTATTTCGGTTTTTGTAATACTGATGTTCATTTTTGTATTACAGACCATCTGGCTATATATTGGTGAGCTGGCGGGTAAGGATCTGGATATTGAAATTATCCTGAAGTTCCTCCTGTATTTTTCCCCCAAGCTCATACCGCTGGTGGTTCCCCTTACCATCCTGCTCACCTCTATAATGACCTTTGGAAGTTTTGCCGAGAATTATGAATTTGCAGCCATGAAATCTGCCGGTATCTCCCTGCAGCGGGCTATGCGCTCCCTTACGCTGTTCATTCTCCTGGTGAGCCTTACCGCCTTTTTCTTTGCCAATAACGTGATTCCCGCAGCCGAATTCAAATCTATTAATCTTAGAAAAAATATTGCCCAGCTAAAGCCGGCAATGGTGATTACCGAAGGAGTTTTTAATGACCTGGGGGATATCAATATCAAAGTAGACCGAAAAAGAGGAAGCAACGATCAATACCTTCAAAACGTCATCATTCATAAGAAGGCCAGCAGACGTAGCGGAAATTTTACGGTGATCAAAGCCACTGAAGGGGAACTTGTTGGCAGTACAGATTCCAACATCCTGTCCCTGGTCCTGAAAGACGGGAATTATTATGACGAAATCCAGTCCGGGACTCCTGCCAAAAGACTTAGCAAGCCCTTCGCAAAAAGTTATTTTGAGGAGTATGTGATCAACATGGACCTCTCCAACATCAATGACGTGGATCTTAATGAAGAAAACTACAGCAATTCCCATAATATGCTGAAGATTTCAGAGCTTAGGCAAACGATCGACTCCTTCTCCACTTCATACAACCGGGATGTGGTTCAATTCTCTGATAATATTTATAAAAGGACCGGCCTTCCTAACCTTATGAATAATTACACCCCGAAGGATTCTGTTCATCTGACAGAAAATACAATATTGGAATTGTACGAGCCTTATCGGGCCTCCCAAATTATCAACCTGGCAATGGGAAGTGTGAACGGGGCGGTTGCCACTATTGATAATAAACGGGCAGAACTGCAGCAAGCGGCTAAAAAATTGAACAAATTTGAGATAGCCTTACATGAAAAATATGTGCTGGCGGTAGCCTGTATTG
>JBEPWW010000185.1:0-5702 GCA_041642215.1 Salinimicrobium sp.
AAGAGAATCAAAAGGATAATTTACAACCAGCAATATAAAAGACAGAAGAAGAGTGAGCGGGGTTTTGGGAACAAACCATTCCTTATACCCCAGGCTTACACCTGTGATGGCCGAAAAATGAAAAAGCACCAGTATAGCAATAGAAATGCTTAGTTTATTCTTTTTTAAATATCCGGTGGTATTTGTTTTCATGCTTCCGGAATAAGATCTGTAGTGATTTTGGCCGATAAAAGACAAAGTGGAATTCCACCCCCGGGATGCACAGATCCCCCACAGAAATACAGGTTTTTTAACTGGCCGCTAAAGTTGGGATGCCGCAGGAAAGCAGCAAATTTAGAATTACTTGCCGCACCGTATAATGCTCCCCGGTACGAACTGGTATCTTTTTCTATTTTGACAGGGTCCATAATTTGCTCTGTCACTATATGATCTTCAATTTGAACCTTCAGCACCCTGTTAATTTTTGATATAATATTTTCCCTTGCCTTTGCATTTAAATCTATCCAATCCTGTCCATAATTTCCCGGAGCATTGATCATTACAAACCAGTTCTCACCCCCGGCCGGTGCATGCTCCGGATCCTCTTTGGAGGTGATGTTAATGTAAACAGTAAGATCGCCGGCAAGATCCTTTTTTTCAAAGATCCTGCGGAATTCTTCCCTGTAATCACTACTAAACAGTATGTTGTGGAGATCCAATTCAGGAAATGATTTATTTATTCCCCAATAAAAGATCAGGGCAGAGCTTGACCTTTCCTGGCTTAATATTTTTTCAGGTTTTTTTAATTCCGGAAGTAATTTATCATAGGTTGGGTAGACGTCCATATTGGAAACCACGATATCAGAGAAATAAGGGCCTTTTGCAGTTTCAACTCCTGTGGCTTTGCCGCGGGCATAAGTTATCGTTTCTACCCCTTCATTAAAATGAAACTCTATCCCCTGTTGTTCAGCAAGTTTAAACAAACTTTGGGATATCTGGTGCATACCACCTGCAGGATAAAAAGTACCATAGTGCATCTCCAGGTGTGGGATCATTGACATTATTCCGGGAGTTCGGTAAGGAGATGAACCGTTGTAAGTAGCATAGCGGTTAAAGAGCTGAACAAGACGGGGATCCTTAAAATAAGTTTCATTGACCCCGTTTAGATTTTGATTTATATGTAATTTGTACATGGACATCAACGCCTTAAGCGTTTCCACAGAAAAATAAGTGCCAGGTTTATGGAGGGATTTTTCCAAAAAAATTCCTGAAGTAAGATCGTATTTATCAGCAGCGTTTTCAAGATATTTCTGAAGGTTCTCCGGCTTAACGTCAAATAATTCAGAAGCATCTAATATAAATTTTTTCCGGTCCTTATGTACGGAAAATGAACTACCGTCTTCCCAGAAATAATTACAAATATTTTCTTTAAGCTTATAATTAAAATGTTCCCGGGGATCAATCTCAAAAAGTGTAAAAAGATCGTCTACAAAATGAGGCATAGTAAAGAGAGACGGGCCTACATCAAATCGAAAACCATCCTTTTCAAAAGCGTGTATCTTACCTCCTGCATAAGAATTACTTTCAAACACCTCAACTTCATAACCCTTTTTACGCAATCTTAATGCAGCAGCAATACCCGCGATACCGGCTCCAACAACAATGGCTTTAGACATAAGAAGAACAAATTAAAAATTGGGTACTTGTTCTTTTAAAAAATGGAATCACAATAAACTAATCCTTATTTTTTTTTAAAGATAAGGAAACCAAGTTGGATCTCACCGGAATAAAACATGATTTCCATGCCTTTATGTGTTACCTGAGCTGTGACGATGTCATAGCAGCAAAGGCTGTTGCTCCCGGAGTAACTGGCCGGGAGATAAAAGAGGAGGGCTGGATCTGGGTGAAGAGCCGGAACTTTGGATTTCAGAATATTTCGAAGCCTCAGGAAAAATGCTCAGATAGCAGGCTGAGTATTTTGTCCTAAAAATCTTTAGAAACCAGAGTGGCTACTATATAATGTTCTCTCAGTTTCTATTCTCTTTACGTAGGTAAACCAAATATTCGGCTATTTTTTCAACCTCCTGATCAGAAAGTACTTCTTCATCAAAGGCGGGCATTACCCCCACTCCATGTCTAATTTGAAAACGAATGAGGAATTCAGGCAAGGGTTTATCTATAATTCCCGGAGCCAGTCCGGCCTTGCCCGCCGGGTGACAGGAGGAACAATGGCTGTTGAACAAATTCCTTCCTTCTCTGAGATCGTCTGTAGGCATTTCAACTACCTCAGCCTTAGGCATGACTTTAGGAGTTGAACAGCTGCTTATCCTGGCCCCGGAAAAAACCAGGATGACCAGGATCAACCCCATTTTCAGTTTTCTCATTTCTGTTTTGTCACCTTCCATATCACCCCGGATTCCTTAACCGGATTTGGTCCTTTTTCGCCCATGCTCAGGATGCCAAAATCCACAATATATAATTCGTCCCCCTCAGGATTGAATTGTACAGCTATCGGCCGTTCAAGTCCGCCGGTTTTAAGCAGGGAAGCCGGCCCGTTCTCTTTTGCCGTATTCCCAGCAAAATCTTCTATAATGCCCGAATCAGTAGCTACCCGAACGACCCTGTAACCTACGGGGGCCATCACTTTCCCCACATTGGGCGCCATATCTCCAAACTGGGCAATAAAAGCCTGTCCTTCAAAACCGAAATCTGCATTGGTAGAAAAATGTATTCCGTTGGAGGATGAATGTACGCCCAGATGAGCTACAGGCGGAGTTGGCTCCCGTGGATCCCGGGCTAATATCTTTTTCGGGCTTCCTTCTCCGGGAAATTCCAGTTTCTCCAGGGGAAGCATGCCGTAATAATCAGGCCATCCATACCAGGCATTCTCTTCCAGCTTAAAAAGCAGGTCCCCGGTCCCCCACACGGGCCGGCTGCCACGCATATCGTACGAATTGTCGGTGACATAGATATCCCCGTTTGCAGCAAGGGCGAGTCCAAATGGATTTCTAAAGCCCCAGGCAACCAATTCCGGGTCCCCTCCATTTAGCGGCACTCTCATTACGGCTCCATTGCAGGGAATCCCACCCTGGATCACCTGGTTTTGCTCCACTTTCGTATTATATGGCGAGAACGGGCCGGTGACGGCAAGATCATTAGGATCATCAGTCAGGACATTTTCAGTTTCATTGTTGATCGCGTTTACTCTGATATCTTCACACGGAATATCATGAAAGTCCCGAAATCTATATAACCATCCAAAAGCTGCATTGTCATTCCCAACCACGCCTGAATTTGTTGCGGTGCCCTGTCCAAAATATACATATTCATCTTTTACAACAGGACTGTTCGTGTGATGGTCTCCCCGGCTGGGCAAATTTTCAATGATGGATTCAGCAGCTCCTTCTTTATTTACTTTAAGGATCTTACCACCTTCCAGCTGTCCCCCTTCTGCGATGTAAAAAAATCCATCGTGGTAAGTAATCCCGGTCCAGGGTCCGTTTTTTTCGCCGGCAAATACAGTAGTAACCTGTCCATCCTCTTCAATTCTCAGTAAGCGGGGTTCCAAGAACACCTCTCCATAGGAATAACCCGACTCCACAACATAGGCTGTACCTGTGTCATCAAAAGCAACAGCAGTTGGAAAGGTAAGTTTTGCCGCCACAACTTCTATGGTATAACCGGGAGGCACAACGATATCAGCAGGCTCCACAATTCGTTCTCCAGAAACCTTTGCAATCTGTCCCCCTCCTTTGGAAGGCAAAATGCGATAGCAGCTTGAAAAGACCAGCACAGCAGCCGGAAATATGTAGATAAAAATTCTCTTCATCATCGTTTTCCTCTTGAGATTTTTTATTTCTGAACTATTATGATGTTTCAGATATGACACACCTAATCCAACTCCATTTTCTTTCTTCTTTAGTTACAATAACTGTAACCATTCTCTCAATTAAATCACCGACTAATTTCCCGGTGATCTTATAAAGTGGCAAAATTTATTATTTACCCGGTACCGCAAAAACCCTAAACATGTTTTTACTCATAGGATCCGGCACTTCCGAGAAAAATGCATATTTACCGGGTTCCAGTCTTGCCTCAAAATAAGCTGTGGAACCTGCAGTCATGTTCTGAGAACCTCCCATGAACACCATATTTTCCGGTGCCGGGGTTACGAGTCCGTCTTTTGAAAAAAGAGCGAGCCAATTATTCAGATGGTCCAGATCTGCTCCTTCTAACAGTCTTACCAGGTGTACGTCAGGAAGATATAAAAATTCTACAGGTCCATAGGGTTCAACATACTGCACTTCAAAAATATTTTTTCCGGGCCGCATTCTGCCATCCCACTCAATACCGTTAGTAGAAATTTTTACTTCCATGTTGGATTTTGGTGGTTCCAGTTCATTTCCTGCTTCGCTTACGCTGAACCCGCCCAAGCCCTTGTAATCATTTGCTGCCGCGGCATGAAGGGTATTATCAGGATCCTTCATATAGCATTCTATAAAATAATTGGCCGCGGTAAAATTTATTGTCGTTACGGCAGTTTCCCCGGGAGAAACCAATCCTATTCCCCCAAAGTCAGTTTGTCCCAATACCCATCCCAATATATTCGATTCCAGGGAAAACAGAGGTCCCATAAAATCGGGAAAAGGCACTCCGTTTTCGGCTAATCTGACACTTTCTTCAAATGCAGGCATTACTTCCTCTTTGGTATCTTCTACGGTCTGGTCACCGGGATACTTGTAGATCTGAAAGAAATGAACCTGATCAGTACGATTGGTATATTCCAACGTAGTCCAGCCCGAATAAAGATGAACATCCTCGTCTTCAGCATAATTTAAAAAAGTTAATCCATTTGAATTGGAGATAATCTGTACCCGAAGTGGTTTAACAGAGGCTTTTTTTGCTTTCATTTCAATCCCTTCAATTAATCCCTCCTGCGGAATATGTTCCTCTTCACAGGAATTGAATAAAAAGATAAGCGATGAGCTAAAAATGAAGAATAAAGCCTGGCGGGTGTGTTTTTTTACAATACGCATAACTATGATTTTTGAAATTAATAAATGATAGTATCCATAACTCAAAGTCATTCATAGTTTGGAGGTAAATGGGAGGAAGTGATCTATTACAGACCGAATTAAGGTAGGGTCAAAATTCTTGTAAATTATGTGAAAATATAAGTTAAGTAAATAAAACCGGAAATTATAGGAATTGAAGAATATGTTGTAATTCTTTTTATTCTTTCGGATTTCCGGGTTTGTCCCCGCATTTCGAATCAACCAACATCCCATCATTTATTAATCTTCATCTGTAAAGCTTGTGCGGGAAAGACTCAACTGCTGCGTTCTAAAGGGTTTTAGTTAAGCTTATATTTTTTACGTTTCCTTTACAGCCTTTCGTTCGGAGATGAGCAAATTGGATCTCCTGCTTTTTCACTACCTTTAAGAAAGAAGAACTTAAAAAGGCAATGCATTTCAATGGAGGTTAAAGATTACATCCCACATCCGGCTCTACAGGAATATGTTTTTAGCATATCTACTGTAGATGTCCTCCTTCCGAAAGGCATGAAAGATGTGGTAACCCCTTACCCCTCAACTCCTTTTCAATTCCTCTTGTTCTACTGCAACAATCCAATCTCTATGAGCAGAACAGACGAAGGGAATTTTGAGAAACAACCTCTTTCCGTAGTAACGGGTCCGCAATTTTCGCGTGTAAATCTAAAAGTA
>JBEPWW010000186.1:0-5699 GCA_041642215.1 Salinimicrobium sp.
GGTATCGTTCGTAACTTCACTAACTTTGGAGTGTTCGTAGAACTTGAAGAAGGAATTGACGGACTTATCTACATCTCAGACCTTTCATGGACCAAGAAGATCAAGCATCCATCAGAATTTACTAACGTAGGTGATAAACTTGACGTTGTAGTTCTTGAGCTTGACGTAGAAGGACGTAAATTAAGCTTAGGTCACAAGCAAACCGAGTCAAACCCTTGGGATAAATACGAAACTGAGTTCGCTGTAGGTACTACTCATACAGCAGAGATCTCAGAGATCGTTGACAAAGGAGCAACTGTTGACTTTAATGAAGATATCACTGCATTCGTACCGCAACGTCACCTTGAAAAAGAAGACGGTAGCAAGCTGAAGCAGGGGGAAACTGCAGAATTCCAGATCATTGAATTCAATAAAGAATTCAAGAGAGTGGTTGCGTCTCATACCGCTATCCACAAGGAAGAAGAAGCCCAGATCGTGAAGCAGGCCCAGAAAAAGGCCGCAGCACAGCAGGCTCAGAACAATACCACTATTGGTGATGTGAACGCAGAACTTCAGGCGTTGAAAGATAAAATGGAAGGAAAATAATCCTGAAATTTTCTAAATAATGAAAACCTCCTTAGGCAACTAAGGAGGTTTTTTTATGGATAATCTTCAAAACAATAAAAGAGCCCTTTTTTGAAAATGCTGTGAAAAGTCAGACTTGAGTTTTTTTCTTTTGGAATTTCTGAGGTTAAGCTGTAACTTCAGTAAAAACTTCATCAAAATGAGCAGAACCATTCTTTTCAGGAACCGCCCCAAAGGTAAACCCGCAGCTTCAGATTTTGAAATTATGCAGGAAGAGGATCCAAAACCGGCGGAAGGGGAGGTCCTTTTAAAAACGCTCTATATCTCTGTCGACCCCTATCTTCGTGGCAGGATGCGGGATGAGGAATCCTATATAGAACCTTTTAAGTTAAATGAGCCGCTGGAATCAATGCTTATTGCTGAAGTTAAGGAATCCAGGAATCCCAACTTTAAAAAGGGGGATTATGTTAGCGGAATGCTGCCCTGGAAGGAGCTGCAAACCGCCCGGGGAAATGGACTTAATCGTGTGGACCCGGAAATTGCACCTTTGTCTGCTTACCTCGGGGTGCTCGGGCTTACCGGCCTAACTGCTTACCTGGGTCTGGAAAAGATCGGAAAATTGCGGGCTGGAGATACCCTGGTGGTTTCGGGCGCTGCAGGTGCAGTGGGAAGCATTGTAGGACAGATAGGAAAAATTAAAGGATGTATGGTGGTCGGCATTGCCGGCAGTGATGAAAAGGTAGATCATATTGAGGAGCAGTTAGGTTTCGATAAAGGGATCAATTACAACACCACAGAAGACCTGGAAAATGATATTCGCAGGATCTGTTCAGATGGAGTCGATGTTTACTTCGACAATGTGGGCGGGGAGATCCTGGACGCGGTCCTGACCAATATTAATAAAGATGCCCGCATCATTATTTGCGGGGCTATTTCTCTCTATAACACATCTGAGACACCTATGGGGCCCCGGCCGGAAGGGATCCTTATTCGAAAAACTGCTTTGATGCAGGGATTCCTTGTACGGGACCATGTGAAAGATTTTGGAATGGCCCTGAGGCAGCTGGGAAGCTGGATCCGGGAAGGTGAGCTGGAATACGAGGAAACAATCATCGAAGGATTTGAAAAAGCTCCAGAGGCTTTTATAGGGCTTTTTGAAGGTAAGAATATAGGAAAGATGGTCGTGAAAGTCTGATTTTATCCTTGTTCTTAATTAATTTGGCCCTGAGCCTGTTCTTCCTTCGCAAGTAAGAAGCTATGATAAGTTTGTCTTGCTACCTGAAATTTTTAACGACTTTATTCAATATACTTTCATGCAGTTCCAGGTCTTCCCTGCTATGCAACAGAAATACGATTTTCTTTATATTTTCGAGTTGAGGAATGGTCTTGAGGATGGTATTGAAGGCTACTCTTGCGGCATCTTCCATGGGATATCCAAAGGCTCCTGTTGAAATGGAGGGAAAGGCAATAGAGGTGATCTTGTGGTCGTCAGCGAGACACAGGGCATTATAATAACATTTTGCCAGTAATTTATCTTCGGGTTTATCCCGCCTGTAGACCGGACCCAGGCAATGGATGACATATTCATTGGGCAATCTATGGGCGCCGGTAATAACTGCTTCTCCGGGCTCTATGGGGGCAAACTGGCGGGCTTCTTCTGCAAGACCAGGACCGGCTGCCCTGTGGATGGCACCGGCCACGCCTCCACCCGTTTCCAACTGGGCATTGGCTGCATTGACTACAGCCATACAATCATCCTGTTGCGCAATATCTCCCTGCCTGCATTCTATCTGTATTCCTGAAATTTCCTTTTTCATATCCTTCCTGATTTATAAAGCGACCTTATTAAATCCCATTGTAAAGCTAACCCTTAAAAGACCGGTCTCATGATAGTAATCATTCTTTTTATCACGGGACTTTAGTACTTTGGTATTTTAAATATAAAACTTCAGCAGATGAAAAACAAGGTTGTTATCGTTACAGGTGCTGCCTCGGGTATAGGCGAAGCTACGGCTATCCTTTTTGCACAACATGGAGCCCGGGTAGTGGTTTCTGATATTCAGGAAAAGAAAGGAGAAGAAGTTGTGAAGAAGATCAGGGATTCGGGAGGAGAAGCTGCTTACTTCCATGCTGACGTATCTAAAGCTGAGGATAATCAATCCCTGGTGGATTTTACCATCAAAACCTATGGAAAGCTGGACGTTGCCGTGAATAATGCCGGGATTGGGGGAGAAGGGAATAAGATTGCAGAGATGAGCCTGGAAGGCTGGCATAAAGTCATAGATATTAACTTCCACAGTATCTTTTATGGAATGAAGCACCAGATCAAGGCCATGCTCGAGGGTGGGGGAGGAAGTATCGTGAATATCTCTTCAATTCTGGGAAGTGTCGGCTTTCAGGGCTCAGCCGGTTATGTGTCAGCTAAACACGCTATGGTGGGGATTACAAAGACCGCTGCTCTTGAATATTCGCGAGAGAATATCAGGGTGAACGCAGTAGGACCTGCCTTCATCGATACCCCGCTCCTTGACCAACTGGATGATGACCTCAAGAAACAACTGGTGGATATGCACCCTATAGGCCGGTTTGGAAAAAGTGAAGAGGTAGCTGAAATGATCCTGTGGCTGGGTAGCGATAAAGCGTCTTTTGCTACGGGAGCTTATTATCCTATAGATGGCGGTTACCTGGCAAGATAGATTAAAATACACGGTTAGAAGTGCGATCAAAAGCCTCTGTAACACTACGTAGGAGGCCAATAAGCCAGTCCTTGCGTAAGCAGTAGGTTATAGAAAAACAAAAGAGCCAATTCCGTAAGGAAAAAGCTCTTTTAATATTCCTGGGTTGACCCCGTCCTCTGCTAAAGCTTAGATAGGGAAATTCCCTGAATTTGGTGCTTGTTATTTAGAGTTTTGGAAACTGTTTAGCGCCTTCTTTTTTGCCTGTTATTCCTGTTCCTCTGAGGGGGAGCAGCTTGTGGGGCAGCATTGGGATCCATAGGATAAGGATGTCCTTCCACAACCGGGATCTTGATGGCAGCCAGTTTTTCAATATCCTTCAGTTCTTTCCTTTCTTCGGCAGCACAAAAGGAAATCGCAATTCCTTCATTGCCGGCCCGCCCGGTCCGTCCGATACGATGTACATAGGTTTCGGGGACATTCGGGAGGTCAAAATTAAAAACATGCGTAAGTTCGTCAATATCAATGCCCCGGGCGGCTATATCTGTAGCGACCAGTACATTCAAATTTCCGTTCTTGAAATTTTTCAAAGCATTTTGTCTTGAATTCTGGCTTTTGTTACCATGAATGGCAGCAGATCTTATACTGGCCTTATCAAGAAACCTGGCAACTTTATCGGCACCGTGTTTGGTACGGGTAAAAACCAGGGCATTGGATATGCCGTTTGATTCCAGCAAATGCAGCAAAAGTTTCCGCTTGTCTGGCTTGTTCGTGAAATAGATACGTTGCTGGATCTTGTCTACTGTTGAAGAAGCAGGGGTCACTTCCACCTTGGCAGGATCTTTTAGCAACATGTCTGCCAGGCTCTGTATCTCAGCGGGCATGGTTGCAGAGAAAAAGAGGGTTTGTCTTTTTGCCGGCAAGACCTTGATCACCTTTTTCACGTCATGGATGAACCCCATATCCAGCATACGATCAGCTTCGTCTAAAACGAAGATCTCCAGTTGCCGTAGGTTTATAAAACCCTGGTTCATAAGATCCAGCAGGCGTCCAGGGGTAGCTACTAAAATATCTATTCCCCTTTTGAGTTTGTTCACCTGGTTAACCTGTGAAACTCCGCCAAATATAACCGTGTGAGATAAGTTCGTGTACTTCCCGTAATTGGAAAGGCTCTCATCAATCTGTATTGCAAGTTCCCTTGTAGGAGTAAGGATTAGAGCTTTGATGCCCTTGTGAGATTTCTTTTCGTCCAGAAGCTGGAGAATAGGTATACCAAATGCTGCTGTTTTTCCCGTTCCTGTCTGGGCTACCCCTAAAAGGTCCCTGCCCTGCAGCACTAAAGGAATAGCCTGTTGCTGTATGGGTGTAGGTGAGGTGTATCCCTGGGCATCAAGCGCCTTTAGGATAGGTTGTGATAATTCTAAATTTTTAAATGACATTAATGATGTAGTTATATGAAATGCTGGCAAAGACGTTGCATTTTCTGAATCAGCGGATGATTTTTTTATTCTAAACCGGCTTACAACCTGCCGTGTTTTCGCGTAAAGAAGAACGCAAATATAGCGTTTTTTATTAAGGAAGGGTGATAATGGATACTCATGCAGGAGAAAGGCCATTATGCACGTTTCTTTTATTATTTAAGATTAATCCTTCTCCTGTGACTGTTTCATCACAAAAGAAGTGCCATGTTTCCTTGGAAGACCGAAAAACCAAAAACCTGGCGGGGCCGAAATTTTGCTCTTTGAAAACCCTTATCTTTGTTCTCTTAATTAATCTTATGCAATTTAAAGATCTTTCACTTTCCCCTCAAATTCAGCAGGCTATTACAGAGGCCGGCTATAATACAGCCACTCCTGTCCAGGAAAGGGTGATCCCAGAAGTATTACGCAGAAATGACGTGCTGGCCAGTGCCCAAACCGGTACCGGGAAGACTGCCGCTTTCGCGATTCCCCTGCTCCAGTTATTAGCCAAGAAGGTTGGTAAAACGGGAAGGACAAAATATCCCGAAGTGCTCATTCTTAGCCCCACAAGGGAATTAGCTGTGCAGATCGAGGAAAATATTCGTATATATGGTAAATATTCAGGAGTTACATCGGGCGTGGTATTTGGCGGGGCTTCCATGAAGCCTCAGATAGAAATGCTTCAAAATGGGCCCGATATCCTTGTTGCAACTCCGGGACGTCTTCTGGATCTGAGAAAGCAGGGGTATGTGGATCTTGATAAGATCACTATCCTGGTCCTGGATGAGGCAGATCTAATGCTGGATATGGGGTTTATAGATGAAGTTCAAAAAATAATGCGTCTGTCCCCAAACCTGCAACAAAGACTCATGTTTTCGGCGACAATTGCTCATAAAGTGGAATACCTGGCAAAAGAATTTCTACAGGAGCCGGTAAGGATCGAAGTAGATCCTGCTTCTTCGGCTGCGCCCGAAGTCGAACAAAAACTATTTTATGTGCC
>JBEPWW010000187.1:0-5668 GCA_041642215.1 Salinimicrobium sp.
CTATCTGGTGAATCAACGAATGGAAAAATACTCGAGTATGGGAGTTTTTAAAGGCTGACCCCTTTAACAATACTCGGTGGAAAAAATCCGGAGGTTGTCCTTCGGATTTTTTTGGGCTTATTAACAAAAAAATAAACTTTTCAACAGTTATAATGTTCATAACCTGTTAACTATACCGAGCAGTTAACTGGAAGAATGTCTGACCAAATTATTTACATTCGCTTCATGGAAAAAGCCAAATCCCCCCAGAAAAATTATTACAATTCCGGAAACGTGATCAACCTCGAAAAAGGGAAAATTCCGCCTCAAGCGGTTGATCTTGAGGAGGTTGTGCTAGGCGCAATGATGATCGATAAAAAGGGAGTTGATGAGATCATCGATATTCTTCATCCTGATGTCTTTTACAAAAGCGCTCACCAGTATATTTTCGAAGCCATTCACAAACTGTTCGAAAACTCAGAGCCAATTGACTTATTAACGGTTTCAAATCAATTGAGGAAAGATCAGAAGCTGGAACAAATAGGCGGGGACTTCTACCTGGTGCAATTAACCCAAAAAGTTTCTTCCTCGGCGCATATTGAATTTCACGCCCGTATCATCCTTCAAAAGTATATTCAGCGTAGCCTGATCAAGATCTCCAATGAGATCATTGAAGAATCCTACGATGAGACTACAGATGTGTTTGACTTGCTGGATACGGCAGAATCCAAATTGTATGAAGTGACTCAGGGGAACATCAAGCGATCTTCAGAAACGGCGCAGGACCTTGTCATGCAGGCCAAGAAAAAGATTCAGGAGATTTCCAACAAGGAAGGACTGAGTGGGATTCCTTCGGGATTTGAAAGGCTGGATAAATTAACCTCGGGATGGCAGCCCAGTGACCTGGTCATTGTCGCCGCACGGCCCGGTATGGGTAAAACCGCCCTTACCCTCTCCATGGCGCGAAATATTGCGGTGGGACAAAATATTCCTGTGGCTTTCTTTTCACTGGAGATGTCATCTGTCCAGTTGATCACCCGTTTGATATCTTCGGAAACCGGCCTGTCTTCAGAAAAATTAAGGACAGGGAACCTGGAAAAGCATGAATGGGAACAACTTAACGTAAAGGTGAAGGGACTGGAAAAGGCCCCGTTGTTCATTGATGATACGCCTTCTCTTTCTATATTTGACCTGCGGGCCAAGGCAAGACGGCTTGCATCCCAGCATGGTATAAAATTGATCGTGATCGATTATTTGCAATTGATGACTGCCGGCGGAAGTCAGAAAGGAGGAAACCGAGAGCAGGAAATTTCGACTATTTCCCGTAACCTGAAGGCTCTTGCAAAAGAATTAAGTGTGCCGGTCATTGCACTTTCCCAGCTTTCCCGTGCGGTAGAAACCAGGGGTGGGAGTAAAAGGCCGCTTTTGAGTGACCTTCGTGAATCTGGAGCTATTGAGCAGGATGCCGATATTGTTTCCTTTATCTACCGTCCCGAATATTATAAGATTGATGAGTGGGATGATGAAGAGCGAACGCCAACAGAAGGACAGGCAGAATTCATCGTGGCTAAACACCGTAACGGTGGTTTAGAGAATATTAGGCTAAAATTCATTGGACATTTAGGTAAATTCGATAACTTAGATGACTTTGATTCTCCCTTTGAATTTCATTCTAAAATGAATGATGAAGATTCGCCGAATGACGGGTTCAATACCGGTCATTTACCCAGTGCAGATGAAGCCTTTGGGAGTTCAATGAATGACCTAAATGATGATGCCGATAACGACGTGCCTTTCTAAGAAGATCAAATCATTTTCAAAAAAAAATGGAAAGCTGAACTCCTTGTCAGCTCTTCCCGACAATGGGGCTACCGTTAAGATGGTCCCATTTTTTGCTTTTTTCAGGCAACGCTTGCTGTTGTTTGTAGTGCTGGGTATGTTCGCTGTTCATGCGCAGGCTTCTCACCTGCTTATTCCCATGGATGCAGAAAAACAGGCAAACCATCTTAAAGCCTACGGGATCACGTTCTGGTTGCTGGAGCAGGAAATAAAGGTCCAGTGGCTGCTTAACTACAGGGGAGGAGCGTTTTTAATGCCCGATTCGCCCGAGTTACGAAAAGAATGTCTGGTGCGGGGAGTTTCTTTTGAGGTATTGAGTGATAAGAAAACCGAAGATATACTTAAGGAAATTGAAAGTCCATCCCGTAATATGGAGGCAGTGCTTCTGGAGAAAGCGCCCAGGATCGCGGTGTACTCCCCTAAAGGGAATAAACCCTGGGATGATGCGGTCACCCTGGTCCTAACCTATGCCGAGATCCCTTATGAGACCATTTATGACGAGGAAGTCCTTCAGGATGCTTTGCTTCTGTATGACTGGCTTCATCTTCATCATGAGGATTTCACCGGGCAATACGGTAAATTCTACAGAAGTTACCGCACCGCACCCTGGTACATTCAGGAAAAAAAGGAGGCCGAAGAACTGGCTGCCAGGTTGGGATTTGCTAAAGTTTCTGAAGCCAAGCTGGCAGTCGCGCTTAAGATAAGGGATTATGTGGTAGGCGGAGGGTTCATGTTCGCTATGTGCAGTGCTACAGATAGTTTTGATATAGCTTTGTCTGCAGAGGGTGTGGATATCGCAGAAACCATGTTTGACGGAGATCCCAGTGACCCCGGATATCAGAACAAGATCGATTACAGGAAGACCTTCGCTTTTACAGATTATGTGTTGGAACGGGATCCTATGGTCTATGAATTTTCCTCAATCGATATGACTGCTAAAAGAAGGATACCTATGGAGTCAGATTATTTTTCTCTTATGGAATTTTCAGCGAAATGGGATCCGGTACCTACCATGCTCACGCAAAACCATACCAGGCTGGTCAAAGGTTTTATGGGGCAGACTACCTCATATGATCCCGCTACAATTAAGCCAACTGTCCTGGTGATGGGGGAAAGCAAGATAAACGCAGAGGCTAGATATATCCATGGAATTAAAGGCAACGGATTTTTCACCTTTTATGGGGGGCATGATCCCGAAGATTATCAGCACATGGTAGGAGATCCAAAGACAGAGCTGGAGCTGCATCCCACTTCCCCCGGGTACCGGCTTATTCTCAACAATGTGCTTTTTCCCGCCGCGAAAAAGAAAAAACAAAAGACCTAGTTAGCATTGCCTCTCAGGTTGTGGGAGAGAAAGCCTGTTCCCGCTTTTGCAGGAATAACCCACTCCGGGTAATAACTGAGGTGGCTCCACAACCAGTAAAAATATTTGGTAATGATACTTGATTCGCATCAACATTTCTGGAATTATGATCCTGCTATCTACTCCTGGATAACAGATAAAATGGCCTTTATTCGAAGAGATTTTTCGCCGGAAGACCTGGAGCAGGAACTGCTGAAAAATGAGATCGATGGGTGCATGGCCATTCAGGCAGCCCAGTTCGAAGAGGAAACCCGCTGCTTGTTGAAACTTGCAGATCAATATTCTTTTATTAGAGGAGTTGTGGGTTGGGTGGATCTTTCTTCTGGACAGGTAGAAGAGCGGCTAAATGTTTTTGCTGCCAACCCTTTATTTAAAGGAGTGCGCCATACCGTATGGGATACTGAAGGGGAATTTATGAGAGAACCTGCTTTTCAGAATGGAATATCCATACTTACCCGGTTAGAGCTCACCTATGATATCCTGGTGTTTGATTACCAGCTGCCCGGTGCCCTGGACCTGGCGAGGCAGCATGCCGATCAGGCTTTTGTTCTTGACCATATGGGAAAGCCTCAAATTTCAAACGGGCCGACCAGGGAGTGGATCGCTTATATGGAACAGTTGGGAAAACTCCCGAACGTACACTGTAAACTTTCAGGAATGTTTACTGAAACGGCAGACTTCAACTGGGATTTTCCCGATTTTTATCCTTTCCTGGATGTGGTGACCGGTTCTTTTGGACCGGATAGGCTTTTGTACGGATCAGACTGGCCGGTTTGTCTCGCGGCAGCAACTTATGATGACACCATTAAAGTCCTTGCCAACTATTTCTCAAAATATCCGGAAGGTACCCTGGGTAAGATTATGGGTAAAAACGCTGCGCGTTTTTACGGTGTAAAATAAATTTTTACCTTTAAGAGGCTAGGGAGATTTGAAGTTCCGGATCGGCTCGTGAAAATTCAATGGTATGGATGAGATTATTCAAAAGGAAATAAGCCTGGCCTCAAAGGCGAGAGGGTTTCATTTGGTTACTGAGGAAATCATGGATCAATTTCCCGAGGTGAGGGAGTACAATGCAGGGATCCTGCATATCTTCATAAAACACACCTCTGCCGGATTGACCATTAATGAAAACGCCGATCCAACGGTTAGGGAGGATTTTGAAGCGCATTTCAACAAGATGGTTCCCGAGGAGCAGCCCTATTACAAACATACTGTAGAAGGCCCCGATGATATGCCTGCTCATATTAAAGCTTCTTTGTTGGGAAGTTTTCTGCAAATACCCGTAACCAGTGGAAAGCTAAATCTGGGTACCTGGCAGGGGATCTATCTGGCAGAACACAGGAATAATGGCGGAAGCAGAAAGCTGGTCCTGACTATGATGGGAGAAAAAAAGTGATTTTTTTAGTTAGAAGTAGGATCTGGTAATGATGACAAAATTTTTCGTATACCTGCAAAAGCTTTTTTTCGGCTTCTGCTGTTTTACAAAGAGAACTCTTTCAGTTTCCCTATTAGGAGCAACAGGTGTTTTTCGAGAGGTGGGCGGGAACTTTAAGGAATATCTATATGCCAATCTTAAAAGATTGACCTAAAACAAAAGATCCCGTTCTTTCGAGCGGGATCTTTCTATAAGTGAGATAATTGTTTTTATTTATTTTACTTTGTCAACAATAGCTTTGAACGCCTCTGGGTGATTCATCGCCAAATCGGCTAAAACCTTACGGTTTAGTTCGATTCCACCGGCTTTTACTTTCCCCATGAACTGCGAATAAGACATCCCGTGCATACGTGCTCCTGCGTTTATACGCATGATCCATAAGGAACGGAAATTTCTTTTCTTGGTTTTACGGTCTCTGTAAGCATATAGCATTGCTTTGTCCACCGCGTTTTTAGCTACTGTCCAAACGTTCTTACGACGTCCAAAGTAACCTTTTGCTTGCTTAAGAACCTTTTTTCTTCTGGCTCTTTTGGCAACTGAATTTACTGATCTTGGCATATTTTTAAATTTTTTTGTAGCAGGCGGCCGATAGCGGCACTTTAAATTAAAAAAGACTTTAGATCATCCCGATAGCTATCGGGACTAAAATCTACATTCTAATTGGCCCAACTCCAGGGTTATTAAATTTGGTAAACCATCAAAGGTTCAATTACTTTAAACGCAATTGAAGTTTGATATTCTTCTCATCTGCTTCGTGCACCAAAGTGCTGTGAGTCAAAGCAAGCTTTTGTTTTTTGGTCTTCTTTGTTAAGATGTGACTTTTAAACGCGTGCTTTCTTTTGATTTTACCGGTACCGGTAAGCTTAAAACGCTTTTTGGCACTGGATTTCGTTTTCATTTTAGGCATTTTGTCCTCTTTTATTAATTATCTCACTTATTATTGTCAGATCCCGAAATTTCCTTTTTTAGGAAATCTGCGATTCTTTTATTTTGATTTTTTAGGAGAAATGAACATGGTCATTCGCTTCCCTTCCAGTTTAGGCATTTGTTCC
>JBEPWW010000188.1:0-5675 GCA_041642215.1 Salinimicrobium sp.
CCAATGATTCCGGGGCTGGGAATCAAAATTGGATGATCTCAAAAGCAGAGAACGGCAATGTGTATTTTGCTAATAGTATGGGGCTTTTGGAATTTACCGGGGCAGAATGGAGCCTCTATCCAGTTCCCAATAATACCATTGTACGGGCGGTGAGAGCTGTAGGAGACAGGATCTTTACAGGAGCTTACATGGAGGCCGGTTACTGGAAGAAAGACCCCTGCGGCTTGCTGGAGTATCATAGCCTGCTTTCGCTTTTTCCGGAAGGTATCAGGGATGGAGAGCAGTTCTGGCGCATCGAAAACGTGGGGGAGAAGGTCCTCCTTCAAAGCTTTGATGGGCTGTACCTGTTCGACCTGCTTACCGGGGAACTTGCCGTGCTGGAAACGCCGCCGGGCAAACCTATTACCAATCTGTTCAAAGTAGGACAGGAGATCTATTTCCTTGTTCCCGAAGATGGCCTGTACAGGATACACCAGGGGCTTGTAAGCCTTGAATTGTCTACACAGGACCTGGACGGCCGCGAAGTGGTCTACGCGACAGAGTCCGGCGAAGGGATCGGGATCATCACCCGCAGCGGGGAATTCTTTACCTGGAACGGGATGGAACTGCTGCCGGAGAAGGAGGACCTGGCCGGTTCCATTAGCGGGATAAGCATTTTTTCTGCCCTGGAGTTGTCTGATGGGTCTCTGCTCCTTGGGACCGTGGAAAACGGGATCTACCATACCAATTCTGCGGGGGAATTGCTGCAGCAGTTCAATCAGGAGAATGGCCTGCAGAACAATACGGTGCTCAGCCTGTTCCTGGATGAGGAAGAAAATGTCTGGGCCGGGCTGGACAATGGCCTGAGTATCCTGAACCTTAATTCCCCCTTCAGCCTCTTCCAGGACCATGTTGGAAGGATAGGTACCGTATACACCTCCTACAAAAATGAAGATTTCGTGTACCTGGGGACCAATCAAGGTTTATACTACAGGAAGAACGGGGAAAAGAATTTCAGGTTTATGGCCGGTACCAACGGCCAGGTCTGGAGCCTGCAGTTGCTGGATGGGATCCTTTTCTGTGGTCATAACAACGGTACTTTTGTGATAGAAGGACACCGGGCCAAAAAAGTAGCTGATCGATTGGGTACCTGGACCGTTACCAAATATGAACCACGGCGAGGCATTTACGTGCAGGGGCATTACAACGGGTTCAGCCTGCTGGAAAAGGCACAGGACTCCTCCTTCAGGGACCTGGGGCTGGTTCAAAATTTCCCGCATTCCTCCAAGCATATTGTTTCAAGGGACAGTGGAGAGCTCTGGATCGGGAATGAGCATAAAGGGGTATTCAGGATCTGGCTGCAGGATTCCCTGAAAGACATTGCAGCGATAAGGAACTATAGTTTTTCCGGTGGTCCCGGCATCACCTCCAGCATTTTCAGTTTTAACGATAGCCTCTATTACTCCAGTAGGGACCAGATCTTTTTGTACGATCCGGTCGCAGATGGTTTTACTAAAGCAAATTCCCTGGCAGAGATCTTTAAGGATGTGGAGCGCATTTCGGGCCGTATGGTAGCGACCGGGGACCGGGTCTGGGCTTTTGGGACAAATGCCCTGGTAAGTGCCGGTTTTTCACAGCTGGAAAAAGGCTATTCAAGAGATGCGTTTTACCTACCCCGGGAGTACAGGAATGTCCCTTTTGGGTATGAGAACATCACCGGTCTTGATGAGCGGTCGTTCCTGCTGGGGATGGTGGATGGCTACCTTCTTTTTGATATCCAGTTCAATTATAAAGAACCCGAGTATGCCATAAGGATCAATCAGGTGGGCAATGCCAGGCTGGAAGAGGATTTTGCAGGGGTCGCCCTGGATGCTGTAGATACCTTTCATTATGAATCCAACAACCTGAAGTTCCATTACAGCATACCTGAATATAAGAAATTCGTTGTTCCTTTATACAGCTACCGGCTCAAAGGTTTTGTGGAGCGCTGGACAGACTGGGGGCCTGCCGCGACGGCAAACTTCCGAAACCTGCCCTTCGGGGACTACGAATTTGAGGTACGGGGTAAGGTAGGCGACCGGGTGATCCCCGGGCCAGTTTATACATTTACCATAGCCAGGCCCTGGTATTTCAGTAATGTCGCTATTGCCGGATATGCACTGGTTTTCATTTTGCTGCTGTATCTCATTCACCAGGTGTATAAGAGGGAACATAAGAAGAGTATAAGGGAAAATGAGAAAGCGCTCAGAATGAAGAACCTGGAGGCTGAACAGAAGATCATTAAGCTGCAGAACGAAAAGCTGGAAAAGGAAATGACCGGGAAGAACAAGGAACTGGCGGTCTCTACCATGAGCCTTATTAAAAAGAACGAATTCCTTACCAGTATCAGGGAACGCCTTAAAGAGTCAGAAGCAGCCTCTGCTCAGGTACAGTCGGTCATTCGTACCATAGATAAAGATATTAGTGAAGAGGATAACTGGAACTTCTTCAAAAAGGCCTTTAGTAATGCCGATAAGGATTTCTTTAAAAAGCTCAGGACGAAACATCCTGAGCTCACTTCAAATGATCTTAAACTCTGTGCGTATTTACGTCTTAATCTTACCTCAAAAGAGATCGCTCCTCTTCTTAATATTTCGGTAAAAAGTGTGGAAATAAAGCGCTATCGTTTGCGTAAGAAAATGCAACTTTCGCACGAAATCCACCTTGTGGATTACATCCTGGAGATCTAAAACCTATACATAGTTCTTAAATACCTCTACATAACCTCTACAAACCCGCTCAACCGGCTTTAGGAGGGGTGTGTTGAAGTCTTTTGTACATTATGGTCCTTCCCTGTTATTAGTACATTTCGGGGTAACTTTACAATCGCGATTTAAGAGAATTTACTCCTGTATATTTTTTGTAAAGGTGCTTTTCAGGAGGTGCTTTGCAAAAACCAATAAATTGCTGTAAGAAATTTAACAAATAGTCACATGAAGAAATTCACATGTTTTGTAATTGCCCTTTTAGGCGGTTTTTTATCTCTGCATGCGCAAACGTTTTCGGTTCAGGGAAATGTTACAGATGAAAATAATATGCCCTTATTAGGTGTCAATGTTTTGGTTAGCGGTCAGGACCGGGGAACGGTTACTGATTTTGACGGGAATTTTGCCCTGGATAATGTTTCCGCAGGAGATGTGCTCCGGTTTTCCTATGTTGGATTCATTCCACAGGAAGTCCAGATCACCGATGATTCATTCCTGAACATCGTAATGGAGACCGATGCTCAAGCTCTTGCTGAGGTAGTGTTAATTGGGTATGGTACCCAGCAGCGAAAGGATATCACGGGATCTGTCTCGCTCGTCTCTGAGCGGGTCATCGAAGAACTTAATCCAATTAAGATAGAGAGTGCCCTACAGGGGACTGCTGCCGGGGTGAACGTACTGCCTGCTTCTGGCGCTCCGGGTGCAGGGATAAACATTAACATACGGGGTATCGCCTCCAACTCCAATAATGGTCCCCTGGTGATCATTGATGGGTACCAGGGCGACCTGGGAACCCTTAACCCGAACGATATTGCCTCCATTTCCATCCTGAAGGATGCACAGGCTGCGATCTACGGGATCGCGGGAGCCAATGGGGTGGTATTAGTGACCACCAAAACGGGAAAAAAGAATACAGCACCTACAGTGAGGTATGACAGCTATTACGGGATACAGGAAACGTCCAGGAAGATCCCTACCCTTAATGCCACAGAATATGCCCTTATCATCAATGAAAGCTATGCCAACAACGGGCAGCCGCTTCCATATCCCGATGTAAGTGGGCTGGGTGAGGGTACCGACTTTCAGGATGCCGTTTTCGATACCGCTCCTATTAACAGTCATAACCTGAGTGTTTCTGGAGGTACAGAAAGTGTGACCTACTCTGTAGGGGGCTCCTTCCTTGAGCAGGAAGGTATTGTGGGAGGTGATAAATCTGATTTTACCAGAAGTACCGGAAGGTTCAGCCTTGGGATCGATATTTCTGAGCAGTTTACCTTTACCGCCAACAGTATCTATACGAATATTAACCGCAGGTCTTTGAACGAGAACGGTCTGGGGTCTGTGTTGTTCAATGCCCTGAATATGGCACCTACTTTTGCCATTGACCAGGAAGACCGGCAGGGGATCTTAGGAAATGAGATCATCAATCCTTTGGCTCAAATAGAGAACACTTTTAATGATTACAACCTGGATAAGCTCAACGGCTCTTTTTCACTTGATTTCAGTCCTATAGAAGAACTTACCTTCACTTCCAGGTTCGGGTATAATGTAGCCAACAGCAAAGGAAAGGACTTCAACCCGGTGATCGATTACGGCCCCGGTAAGGTCTTCAATAACGTGCGAAGCCAGGTCAACCAAAACCGGATCAATGATAATAGTTATACATACGATCTTTTTGGAACCTATGATAATATATTTGCCGAAGATCATCATGTCACCTTTACCGGAGGTATGACTGTGATTAGGGACTGGGGGAATGGATTGTTTGCAACTGGGTTTGATGTTCCCAACAATTCCTGGGAATTTGCCGATATCAGTCTTACTACGGGAACCACTGACGCCATACCCAATGACGCCTATGTCTATGATCTAAGGAAGCTTTCCTTCTTTGGAAGGTTACAGTATGATTATCAGGGGAAATATCTGGTCTCGGGAATGCTGAGAAGGGATGCATCCAACAACTTCGGACCCGAAAACAGGGTGGGATATTTCCCTTCTGTTACCGGGGGATGGATACTATCTGAAGAAGATTTCCTGCAGGATTCTGAGACGATCAGTTTTTTAAAGCTGAGAGGTAGTTACGGGGTGCTGGGGAATGATGAAACCCCCGAAACACAATATTACCGTGCCCTGCTGGATGGGGAAGCCACTTACGTGCTGGACGGCATGTTGATTAACGGTACCGCTTTGGGTACCCTGGCCAATCCCAATGCAGGCTGGGAAGAATCAAAAAAATACAATTTTGGAGTAGACCTGCGCATGTTCAAGGATAAACTGGACATTTCTGCAGATATCTTCAGGGAGGACCGGGAAGGACTTCTGGTCGCGAATATCCCGGTATCCGGGATTTTTGGAAGTGGAGCTCCCGGTGCAGGTTCGCCCACCGTCAACGCCGGTACCACCCGGAATGAAGGGGTGGAATTTTCCATTAAATACCGCGAGATCGTAAACGATGATCTGGATTTCAATATTACCTACAATGCCATGTTCCTCAATAACGAGGTGGTACGGGTAGAAGGAGTTGATTTTCTGCCGGGAGGTCAGTTTGGGGTGGGACAACCTCAGCCGGCCCGTTTCCAGACAGGATATCCGTTAGGTTATTTCTTTGGATATAAAACCGACGGGATCTTTCAGACCCCCGAGGAAGTGGCGGCTCACCCGTCGCAGGCTGCCCTTGGAGCTCCTGCAGCCCCGGGTGACCTGAGATATGTCGACATTAACGGGGACGGGGTGATCGATACCGATGATCGTACGAACATCGGGAATCCCATTCCTGATGCAACCATGGGGCTGAACCTGAACGTAAACTACAAAGGTTTTGACCTGGTTGCCTATGCCTTCGCTTCTATTGGGAATGACATGGTGAGGAACTACGAAAGAAATCAGCCGAACGTGAATCGTGCGGCCTATATTCTTGACAGATGGACAGGCCCCGGAACGAGTACTACGGTG
>JBEPWW010000189.1:0-5665 GCA_041642215.1 Salinimicrobium sp.
AATACTGGGGGGAGTTATCAATAACAACAATACACTTCCAATTCTGGACAACTTTTTATTTGAACTGGATCAGGATGAACTCACAGTTTCTGCTTCTGACCTGGAGACCACCATGTCTGCCAAATTAAAAGTAGAATCAGACTCACAAGGAAAAATAGCCGTTCCCGCACGTTTGCTGCTGGAGACCTTAAAGACCTTCCCTGAGCAGCCCCTAACGTTTGTGGTAGAAGATAACAATACCATTGAACTAAGCTCCAACCACGGGAAATATGCATTGGCTTATGCCGGCGGCGAGGAATTCCCGAAAGCGGTCAACCTGGAGGAACCCAGCAGCACCCAGATACAGGGGGACATTCTGGCTACCGCCATCAGTAAAACCATCTTTGCCTCCGGAAATGATGACCTGAGACCGGTGATGAGCGGGGTTTTCTTTCAGTTCACTCCCGAGAACCTCACTTTTGTTGCCACAGACGCGCACAAGCTGGTAAAATATTCCAGGGCAGATATCTCGGCTTCCCAGAATGCCGAATTCATTATGCCTAAAAAGCCCCTTAACCTGCTCAAGGGCATACTTATGGGCTCAGAAAGTGATGTGTTGATCGAATACAACGAATCCAACGCTAAATTCACTTTTGAGGACACTACTTTGGTTTGTCGTCTCATCGACGGGAAATATCCGAACTATGAGGCTGTTATTCCCAAAGAAAATCCGAATAAACTCATCATCGACCGCGGGCAGTTCCTGAGCTCTGTGAAGCGGGTTTCCATCTTCTCCAACAAGACCACGCACCAGGTACGGCTTAAGATCGCCGGAGCTGAGCTGAATATCTCTGCGGAAGATGTAGACTACAGCAACAAGGCAGAAGAGCGTTTGACCTGTTCTTACCAGGGAGATGATATGCAGATAGGATTCAACTCCAGATTTTTGACAGAAATGTTGTCAAACCTGAACTCCAGTGAGGTGCAGCTCGAAATGAGCCTGCCAAACCGCGCGGGGATCCTTACCCCGGTAGACGGACTGGATGAAGGCGAGAAAGTGACCATGCTGGTCATGCCGGTCATGTTGAACAGCTAAAACATACTTCTTACCAATAAAAAAAACCTGATCTGCGAAACAGATCAGGTTTTTTTATTTCCGGAATTCAGAATTGGATCACCTACAGGCTACCTATTTAATGATCTCAATGCTTAAGGGATAGGAAGGGATCTCCCCGTTATTCACCTTAATCGCGTTGATGATCGGGAACACAATGGCTATAATGGCAATGGCGATCAGCAGAAAGATCCCCAACCCGAACAAAAGGATCAGTGGTATGGACACGATCGAATAAATAAAGATACTGATCTGGAAATTCAGGATCATTTTCCCATGGGCATCCATCCCCAGGACCTTGTCCTTTTGGGTGAGCCAGATCACCAGGGGCACAATAAATCCCCCTATGGCGGTTACCAGGTCCAGAAGCTGGCTTAAATGGGTTAACATCAGTAATTGCTTATCCTCTCTCATCGTATTTGGTGTTTAGTGTTTATAGTTTGTGGTTTGGAATTTCGAATTGGGTGCCTGGCATTTGGTGCCTGGAGTTTAATGCTAATTTTCCTTCCATTTTCCTCGGTCCCCAACCTCAATTTTTCACTTCAAATATAGTAGTTGGTTTTGCAAGGTACTTATAAGACGCATAGAAACGAAATTTGTTACAGGAAATTTTAAAAAAGCCAAATTGTTATATCATTTTACCACTTGATCACTGGGTCACTTCGTTACTCCATCCCTGGTAATATTTGTTGTTCATTGTTTGGTACTTGGCCCTCCTTCGCCGGATAAAAATTTTGGTGCTTGGTGCTTTTCAAACTGGAATGTGGCCCTCCTCCGGAGGGAGTGTTAGATAAACTGTGTCACTTCGTCACTCTCTAAGAACTCCGAACTACAAACTACGAACTCCCAACTACGAACTAAACAAATTTCTTACTTTTGCAACATGAAATTGAATGACAACATAGTAGCGCTGGCCACTCCTTCGGGAGCGGGAGCTATCGCGGTGATACGGGTTTCCGGTCCCGATGCCATCCACCTGGTCGCCCCGGTCTTCAACGCCAGGAGCAAAAAAGACCTGCGGGACCAGCCTACCCATACCCTGCACCTGGGGAATATCATGGATGGGGAACGCATCATTGATGAAGTCCTGGTTTCCGTCTTCCACGGACCCAAATCCTATACCGGGGAAAATACGATAGAGATCTCCTGCCATGGGAGTCCGTACATACAGCAGGAGATCATTCAGTTATTGATCAGGAAGGGTTGCCGTTCTGCGGAAGCCGGGGAATTCACCATGCGCGCCTTCCTCAACGGAAAAATGGACCTGAGCCAGGCCGAAGCCGTAGCCGATCTGATCTCTTCCGAAAATCAGGCGAGCCACCAGATGGCCATGCAGCAGATGCGCGGCGGATTCTCCAACGAGATCCAGAAGCTGCGGCAGGAGCTGCTGAATTTCGCTTCGCTGATCGAGCTGGAGCTGGATTTCGCCGAAGAAGATGTGGAGTTCGCCAACCGGGATGAATTCAGGAGCCTGGTAAGCAAAATACAGCACGTATTGAAAAGGCTCATTGATTCCTTCGCCGTGGGGAATGTGCTCAAACAGGGGATCCCCGTAGCCATTGTGGGAGAGCCCAACGTAGGGAAGTCCACCCTGCTCAATGCCCTCTTGAACGAAGAACGCGCCATCGTTTCAGAGATCGCCGGGACCACCCGGGACACGATCGAGGACGAGATCTCCATTGGCGGCATCGGGTTCCGGTTCATCGACACAGCGGGAATCCGCGAAACTGAAGATGTGGTAGAAAGCATCGGGATCAAACGGACCTTCGAAAAGATCGCGCAGGCGCAGGTGGTTCTTTACCTCTTCGATGCTTCTCTTTTACGTCATCCTGAACTTGTTTCAGGATCTTCTCCTTCAGAAAACGAAAACGCCCCCAGCCTTCAACAGGTTAAAATAGAAATTGAAAAGATCAAAAATCAGTTCCCTCAAAAACCGCTGGTGATCCTGGCCAACAAGATCGATCAGCTGAGTCCGGAGCAAATCGAGCAACTCAATGTTACCCTGAGCTCGGTTGAAGGGTCGCACTATCTGCCCATTTCTGCGAAATCAGGTACAGGCGTCGAGGAACTACAGCAAAAGCTGCTCGAATTCGTCAATACCGGGGAGCTGCGCAACAACAACACCATCGTCACCAACAGCCGGCACTACAACGCCCTGCTCAGTGCCCTGGAAGAGATCAACAAGGTACAGGAAGGCCTCAACATGGACCTCTCCGGTGATCTGCTGGCGATCGATATCCGACAGGCGCTGCACCACTTCGGGGAGATCACCGGGGAAATTACCAACGATGACCTGCTGGGGAATATCTTTGCGAATTTTTGTATTGGAAAATAAACATGTAATTTTATTTGACATTTTTTGAATTCAAATGAACTCAAAACCATTGAAAATAGGGGCTTTATCGCCTCTTTTTTGTTTTTAAAATTTTCCTTTGCTCCTGAGTATTTAGACCTATTTTGTACCTCGTTTGTACCTATTTGTTAAAATTAAAGAAGCGAGGTACAAATTTTGTACCTCGTATTGCAATTTATTCTATCTTTATGGAAACAAGTCAGTTATGAAGATAAAACTCAGAAAGAAGAAATTAGCAACTGGAAAATTCAGTCTCTATATTGATTATTATAAAGGCAGTATAACAGATGAAAATGGAAAGACTAAAGGCATCAGAGAATTCGAATACCTTAAAGAATATCTATACATCAATCCCAAAAATGCTTCCGAAAAAAGAGAAAATGAAGAGACTCTTTTAAGAGCTGAACAAGTCTTATCTATACGCAGGGCCGAATATGCTCAGGGCAAATACGGTATAAAAGACAGATCAAAAGATAAGTTACTATTCCTTACCTACTATGACAAATTGAAAGAAGAGCGATACGAGAGCAAAGGAAATTATGATAACTGGGACGCTGCTCAAAATCACATTGAAGATTACTGTAAGAAAAAGAAAATAACATTTGAAGATATTGATGAAGAATTTGTGTTGGGTTTTAAAAAGTATTTAAACAAGAGCTCCAGGACCAAATCAAATACACCACTGTCTCAAAATTCAAAATACACCTATTACAATAAATTTAAAGCCGCGTTGAGACAGGCTTTCGAAGATGGTTATACCCGAAGAAACTTTGCTACAGTTGTAAAAGGTTTTGCCCAGGGTGAAACTAGCAGAGAACACCTAACTCACGACGAACTCCAGGAAATGGTAAAGGCTGAATGTAAACATCCTATACTTAAATCTGCTTTTCTTTTTAGTTGCCTTACAGGTCTTAGATGGAGTGATGTTAATAAACTTACCTGGTCAGAGGTACGTGAGGAAGGAGATGAAACCCAACTCGTTTTTCAACAGAAAAAAACAGCCGGACAGGAATATCAGTTTATTTCTCCTGAGGCAAGAAAACTAATGGGCAAAAGAAAACAGCAGAAGGATCGTGTTTTTCAAGGATTGAAATATGGAGCTCACTTTAATGCTGAAATCTTGAGATGGTGTATGCGTGCAGGTATAACTAAGCACATCACTTTCCATAGTGCCAGACATACTCATGCCGTGCTCTTACTAGAAAATGGTGCCGACATTTATACAGTTTCAAAGATCCTGGGTCATAAGGAAATTAGAACTACCCAAGTTTATGCGAAATTAGTAGATAAGAAAAAAAAGGAAGCCGCCTATCTGATTCCGGACATTCATATAGATTATGAAATTTGATTTGTTTCAATATCTGGCCGCGATTGCATTTATATATATCTATGGGCGGATAGGTATTCATATTGTTCCTGGGATTGGGCGATATTTTATAAATGACTCCTGGAATTACCAAAAGAGAATTGAAAAGCCCCGGATCCTATTTAATCTGGTTGGACTGGCTTTTATGCATCTTATGTATTTCTACAATATGACCGATGAAAATCAAAATATTCTCATCCAGGTGATCATGCTAGCAGCCTTTGCGTCGGGCTTCCTCCTTTGCTGCTCATCGTGGAATGAAAAATTTACGGACACGTTTCAAGCTCAAAAAATTACAAGAACTAAGATCAATAGCAATAGTTTCAAAATAAACGCTTCTGACAGTCAGATTGAGAAGTTGTACAATGAACTGGTTAAATATGATTTGCTGCTTAACGACAGAACTTCTTTTCAGGATTTTAAAAATGTTCTCACCAAGAGCTGGGACAAACACAATTCGAGAATACATCTTAATATGGACGGCCCCAGTAGCAGGGAATTTTATGATTGCCTCATAAGAACCTTTCCATTAAATTCACTTACACTTAAAAGCTTCTTTTCTTCTTCAAAGCTCATCCTAAGACCAGACGGGAAAAGTTATAAATACAACACTATTAAGAACGCCCCTACGCGAACCACAGTTTCGAAACATCACGATACGCTAATAACTATCTTTAACAAAATTGAAATGAAATGAAAAAAAATATCTGCTCTGATTGGTACCACCAATAAAGGTCTGGTCATTGTGAAAAATCTTAGTCTACAATTGCTTTAAGATCTTTCATAATTCTCTCAAATCTTGCTCCTTGATTTTCAAAATAAAGATTTCCTATAACTGCTTCCTGTAATCTAT
>JBEPWW010000190.1:0-5635 GCA_041642215.1 Salinimicrobium sp.
GGTATACGGCAATCTTCAGGATGTGAAGATGCAGGAGAACAGCACGCGGTACTATCCCTCAGACAAAAAGATGAAAAAGTACGGCATCAACGAAAAGATCCCGCTGGATTTCCACAGTCCCTACGGCTGTTCCAAAGGGGCAGCCGATCAATATATTTTGGATTACTCCCGCACCTACGGATTAAAAACAGCCGTTTTTAGGATGAGTTGCATCTACGGGCCTCATCAGTTTGGCACCGAGGACCAGGGCTGGGTAGCCCATTTCCTCATTAGCGCATTGGAAGATCAGCCCATCACCATCTATGGTAACGGGAAACAGGTACGGGACATATTATATGTGGAGGATCTCATTGATGCTTTCATCCTGGCCCTGGATAAGATAGACACTTTGGCGGGAGAAGCCTACAACATTGGCGGAGGGCCGGAAAATACGGTAAGCCTGCTGGAGATCCTGGACCTTATCAAGGAAACGGCCGATAAGGAGATGGATGTCTCCTTTAAGGACTGGCGAACCGGCGACCAGTATTATTATGTATCCAATACTTCAAAATTCAGAGAGGCCACCGGCTGGTCTCCGAAATACCCGGTAGATCAGGGAGTGGTCCATCTTGTAAGCTGGCTGTGTGAAAACAGAAACCTTGAACTGCCCGATCCATTAAAATCTTCAAAAGCCATAGCAATATGAGATCTTCAAGAACCCTGCAGGAGATGCCTCCTGTAAATTCTCAAAAAAAAGCATCAAAAGCAGTCGTTATCACGGCTCCCAGAAAGGTGGAGCTAAAGGAACTCTCCTTACCCGAACCACAAAAGGGAGAAGTAAGGATCAAACTGGAGGGATCTGGGGTTTGCGCCTCAAATATCCCCGTCTGGGAAGGCCGGGACTGGTTTGATTACCCCATATCCAAAGGAGAGCCCGGCCATGAAGGCTGGGGGACCGTCGAAAAGGTGGGGGAAGGCGTAACCGGGCTTAAGGAAGGGGACCGGGTGACAGCGCTAACATACCATGCCTATGCCACCCATGATATTGCAAAAGCAGAAAATGTGGTGAAATTACCTTCCGGTTTTGATGAGCAGGCTTTTCCCGGGGAACCCCTGGGCTGCGCCATGAATATCTTCTCAAGGAGTGATATCAGGGAAGGGCAAACCGTAGCCATAGTAGGGATTGGATTCCTTGGCAGCCTGCTTGTCCAGCTGGCAAAATCGGCAGGCGCGAAGGTGGTCGCCATATCAAGACGGGATTTCTCCCTCGAAACAGCAGAAAAAGCCGGTGCCGATCATTTGATAAAAATGGATGACCATTACAAGATCCTTGAAAAGGTCAAAGAACTCACTGAAGGTAAGTTTTGCGAAAGGGTGATCGAAGCCACGGGAAAAGAGTGGCCCCTGAACCTCTCTATTGAACTCACCGGCGAAAGGGGAAAATTGATCGTTGCAGGTTTCCATCAGGACGGGATGCGCAGTGTGAACGTGCAGATGTTGAACTGGCGCGGGATCGATATGATAAGTGCCCATGAAAGGGACCCCCGGCAGTATATCAACGGTATAAAAGAAGCGATTGCAGCAATAGAGGATAAAAGAATGGATCCATTCCCGCTGTTTACCCACAGGTTTTCCCTGGAGGAAATGGAGAAGGCCTATCAACATCTTTCAGAACGGCCAGACGGTTTTGTAAAAGCTCTCATTATTAACAACTAACCAATGCTTACAACAACCCAACAAAAACAAAAAGAAAAACCGCTTTCCCTGGGATTCATAGGGGTGGGATGGATTGGAAGGAACCGCATGGAGGTACTTCTAAAAAATGCCAACACCAATGCGGTAGCCATAACCGAACCGGCAAAAGAAAATGCAGAGGAAGCCCTGAAAAGCGCAGATAAAGCCGTTCTTACCGAATCTTCGACAGAGATGTGCGATGACAGCAGATTGGATGGGATCGTGATCGCCACCCCCAGCGCCATGCATGCCAGTCAAAGTATCGAGGCGCTAAAAGCGGGAAAAGCCGTTTTTTGCCAGAAACCACTGGGGAGAACCGCTGCCGAGGTAGAGGAGGTCGTCAAAGCTTCAGCCGAAGCCGACAAATTCCTGGCTGTGGATCTTTCGTATAGGCATACCAAAGCATTCCGGGCCATCTATGAGCTTATTCGCAACGGGGAGATCGGGGATATTTACGCGGTAGACCTGGTGTTCCACAATGCTTACGGGCCCGATAAAGAGTGGTTCTATGATATTATAAGATCGGGTGGCGGTTGTGTGATGGACCTGGGGATCCATCTGGTGGACCTGGCTCTCTGGAGCCTTGACTTTCCAAAGATCACAGAGGTAAACAGCCATTTGTTTCACAAAGGCAAAAAACTAACCTCATTTGACCAGCAGGTAGAGGATTTCGCCAGTGTTTCCATGACTTCTGAAAAAGACACCCTGATAAACCTGGAGTGCTCCTGGCATGTTTCTGCAGGACGCGATGCCGTCATAGAAGCCAAATTCTACGGCACCGAAGGCGGGGCCGCTTTTAAAAACATCAACGGCTCTTTCTATGATTTTGAAGCCGAAAAATATAAAGGAACCCAGACAGAAACCCTCGTTTCCCCTCCTGATGACTGGAGTGGGCGCGCCGGTGTGGTTTGGGCAGAAAAATTACTTGAGGGACAGGGATATGACGACAGATCCTGCCGGGAATTTATTGAAACAGCAAAAATAATAGATCGAATTTATGGAAGGTAAAAAGATGAAGATTTTGATGACCACAGATACTGTGGGCGGAGTTTGGGTGTATGCCCTGGAGCTCTGCAAGGCGCTGAAGGCATATGACGTACAAATACATCTGGCTGCCATGGGCTCCTGGCCCTCTCCCGCACAACAGCAGGAAGTTTTTGAAATGGACCATGTGCTGTTGTACAAAAGTGACTATAAACTGGAATGGATGCAGGATCCATGGGAAGATGTGGAGCAGTCCCGAAAATGGATCAATTCCATATACCATACCATTCAACCGGATATCGTCCACCTGAACAATTATGCACAGGTAGAAGAAGACTGGACCTGTCCCGTGGTAACGGTTTTCCACTCCTGTGTACAAACCTGGTGGCAGGCAGTTAAAGGAACCTCAGCTCCAGAGACCTGGAACCAGTATACCAGGGCGGTGAAAGATTCCCTGCAGGCTTCAGATGTGGTGGTAACGCCTACCCGGGCGATAATGGAAAAGGCAAAGAAAGCCCATCAATTCAATTCTCCCGTACAGGTGATCCATAATGGCCACGACCTGAGTTTCCCTGAGGACAAAGAAAAAGAAGATTTCATTTTTTGTGTCGGGCGTTTGTGGGATGAGGCAAAAAACCTGGAACTCCTTTCGGGTGCCGCGAAAAAATTATCCTGGCCCATATTTGTTGCCGGAGACCATATCAACCCGAATACCGGCAGGGAATGCCGGGTAGATAATGTGACCTTTTTGGGGAAACTATCCCCCGATGAGGTGAGAGACTGGATGCAGCGGGCAGGGATCTTTACAAGTCCCACGAAATATGAACCCTTTGGGCTGGCCATTCTGGAAGCGGCCGAAGCGGGTTGTGCCCTGGCTTTAAGTGATCTGGACACCCTGCAGGAGTTATGGAGTGATGCCGCTGCCTTCTTCGATCCCCGGGACGAGCAGGACGCCCTGGAGACCCTAACCCGTCTCATAGCAGATGGAGAGCACAGAAAGGACCTTGCCGAAAAAGCAAAGCAAAGATCTGCTGAATATACGTCAGGTAAAATGGGCGCCGCCTATCACGACCTGTATACCAAAATACTCAAAACCAAGCTCGAAAGCGTATGAAAATTGTAATGTTTTACCATTCGTTGTACTCTGACTGGAATCACGGCAATGCCCATTTCCTGAGGGGGGTTGTAAAGGAACTCCAGAAAAGGGGGCATGATGTGGATGTCTATGAACCCGATGGGGGCTGGAGCCTTAAAAACCTGATAAAAGATCACGGGGCTGAAAAGATGGATGAATTCAGGCAGTACTATCCTTCCCTGAACCCGCAATTCTATAATCCTTCAAAAAAGCTCAACCACCGGGTTGTTTTTGATGAAGCTGACCTGGTCATTGTCCACGAATGGAACGAACCCGAACTCATAGAGGAAATTGGCAGTTATAAAAAAAAGTATGGTTTTAAACTCCTGTTCCACGACACCCATCATCGCGCAGTGTCTGACGAAAAAAGCATGGGCCGCTACAATTTTGAAAATTATGACGGGGCCCTGGTATTCGGGGAGGTGATCAAAAAAATATATCAGGAAAAGAAGTGGATCAAGAAAGTCTGGACCTGGCATGAAGCCGCCGATGCCGATTTTTTCACTTCCAACCGGGAAGAGGAAAAAGAAGGGGATCTCGTGTGGATTGGCAACTGGGGAGACGGCGAGCGCACCGAAGAACTTATGGAGTTCCTGATAGAACCCGTTAAGGAACTGCGAATAAAAGCAAAGGTCTATGGCGTGCGCTACCCCGAAAAGGCGAGGAAAGCACTGGAAGAGGCCGGAATCGAATACGGGGGCTGGCTTCCTAATTACAAGGTGCCGGAGGTTTTCTCGAAATACAAGGTGACCATACACGTGCCGAGAAGGCCTTATGTGGAGATGCTTCCCGGGATTCCCACCATTCGACCCTTTGAGGCCCTTTCCTGCGGAATTCCGCTTATTTGCTCCCCCTGGAATGACAGTGAACATCTTTTTTCTCCCGGGGAGGATTATCTCATGGTAAAAGACGGGAACGACATGGGATACCGCATTGCAGAGGTGCTTAAAAGCGCACACCTCGCCCAAAGCCTGTCCAAAAACGGGAGGAAAACCATCCTGGAGAAGCATACCTGTGCCCATCGCATTGACGGGCTCGAACTTATCCTTCAGGAACTGGGAATACCCGATGAAAAGATCTTTCCTATTCATAACAAAACCGTTGAAAAATGAACAAGAACCTGAATATAGCCTTTTTCGGCTCCAGCATTGTTTCGGCTTACTGGAATGGTGCAGCCACTTACTACCGCGGAATTGTGAAAGCACTTAATAAAATGGGCCACCGGGTGACCTTTTACGAGCCCGATATTTATGAACGCCAAAAACACCGGGACATCGAGGATCCTGAATGGTGCCGGGTTGTGGTATACGAAAAGAACCAGGAAGAACTGGATTCCCTGCTGGAGGAGGCTTCAAAAGCAGATGTCATCATAAAAGCCAGCGGTGTGGGTGCTTTCGATGAATACCTGGAAGAGCGGGTAGCCGGGGTTAAAAAAGAAAACAATATCGTGATCTTCTGGGATGTTGATGCCCCGGCCACTCTGGACCGTATAGAAGAAAACCCTGATGATCCCTTTAACAACCTCATCCCAAAATACGACTTTATACTCACCTATGGCGGCGGGCAACCGGTGATAGACGCGTATGTAAGGAACGGGGCCAAAAGATGTATCCCCATCTATAACGCGCTTGATACAGATACTCATTTTCCTGTGGAACCTGATGAGAATTTCCAGGGCAGCCTGGCCTTCCTGGGAAACCGCCTGCCGGACCGGGAAAAGCGGGTTGAGGAATTCTTTATACACCCCGCCCAAAACCTGCCCAATCAAAAATTCCTGCTTGGAGGCAGTGGCTGGGCAGATAA
>JBEPWW010000191.1:0-5616 GCA_041642215.1 Salinimicrobium sp.
CAGTAATTTCGAAGAAAAATCCATGTCCCAAAATTACGCTTTTTTCAGACAAGGATAAAATCTGAACATATGCTTTCATTACAGCATTATTTGTATTTTGCCGCCGAAAATTAAAAGACATGCAGCACCTCCACATCCTACTGCTGATCGCAGGTTATTTTATCGCCCTCATCCTGATCTCATGGATAACCGGGAAAGATTCTGACAACGCTACATTTTTCAAGGCCAACCGCCAGTCTCCCTGGTATGTCGTGGCTTTTGGAATGATAGGGGCTTCCCTGAGCGGGGTTACCTTCATCTCTGTCCCGGGCTGGGTGGAAGCCAGCCAGTTCAGTTATATGCAGGTGGTATTCGGGTATATTGTAGGCTACCTGGTAATAGGTACCATACTTCTGCCGCTTTATTATCGAATGAACCTCACCTCGATTTATACTTATCTTGAGAGCAGGTTCGGGTTTTACTCCTATAAAACAGGGGCGTCTTTTTTCCTGCTGTCGCGGGTTGTGGGGGCGAGTTTTCGGCTCTTCCTGGTAGCCAATGTGCTGCAGATCATCCTTTTTGACGCACTGGGGATCCCTTTCTGGGTAACCGTGATCATGACTATCCTTCTCATCTGGCTCTACACTTTTAGATCTGGTATAAAAACAATAGTATATACCGATACGTTGCAAACCCTGTTTATGCTGCTGGCGGTAGGGGTGAGTATCTACTTCTTATCTGACGACCTTGGGATCCAGGGCAGCGGACTCATCACATATATCGCAGACAGTGAACTGTCAAAAATGTTCTTTTTTGATGATATGAGAAGTGCTGATTATTTCTGGAAGCAATTCATCTCCGGGGCTTTCATTGCCATTGTGATGACCGGGCTGGACCAGGATATGATGCAGAAGAACCTCACATGCCGCAACCTAAAAGATGCTCAAAAGAACATGTTCTGGTTTACCATCGTACTCACCTTTGTGAATCTGTTCTTTATGGCCCTGGGGGTATTGTTGACAGATTATGCGCGGGCAAACGGTATAACCGCTTCAAAAGACGAATTATTCCCGGTCATTGCCACCCAAAGCGATCTTGGGGTAGGTATCGCCGTATTTTTTATCCTGGGGTTGATCGCTGCTGCATATAGTAGTGCAGACAGTGCACTTACGTCCCTCACCACCTCTTTTAGCATTGATATAATGGATATCGAAAAAAGGTTTGCAGCAGCTAAACAGGAGATCATCAGAAAACGGATCCATATTGCCACTTCTCTTGTGCTCATCCTGGTGATCATAAGTTTCAAATACATCATCAAAGATGAGAGTGTGATCGCGAAACTGTTTGTGTTTGCCGGGTACACCTATGGCCCGCTACTCGGGCTGTACAGTTTTGGTTTATTTACCAAACTTAAGGTTAAGGACAAACTGGTGCCCGTGATCGCCATACTTTCCCCCATACTCACTTATATTATCAGCCATAACAGCATGGTATGGTTTGGATTTGAATTTGGATTCTTTGTACTGATCCTGAATGGCATCCTGACCTTTCTTGGCTTAGTAGTTATTCGTAGCAAGTAATACCAGGGTACAGGCAACCTCTACCTCGATATTCTCCCGTTGCAGGAGCCGGTAAAACTCAGGGTTCTCTGTACCCGGATTGAAGATCACCCTTTTCGGCCTCAAGGATACGATGTAGTCATAATAATCTACCTGCCGGGGCGGCCCGAGGTATAACGTTACGGTATGCACATCCTCAAAAGGCACTTCTCCCGTTTGGATCTTAACCCCTGCCACTTCGCCTTCCCTTAGACCAATGGCAACGGTGGGGATCTTATGGGAGGTTAACCGGTTCATGGCAATATTGGAATACCTGCTTCTATTTGTAGACGCGCCCAGGACCAGGGTCTTTTTATCTGTCATAATTAGTTTACTTAAAGTGTAACAAATGAAATTTTCAATGGTCTTTAAGATAAGAAATATTTCCCGCATTGGGATTCCTTATTACATTGATGGTTAGTGTCCCGGAATCCTGATGTTTAACCCACACAAATTACCGTGTGGGTTTTTTTTAAATAAGTGTAACAAATGCTTTTTTGAGGAGTCTTATATTATGTAGGAGGATTTTTGGGAAACTGCATGTTTTGCAATTATGTATTACAAGGTACTTTGTAATAATTATATGGCAGATATTTATCCTAATTAATTATTAGCTAATTAATTTAGTGACAGGAGTACCATAATTTGCAAACACCTGCGCACCTTCTAATATGTATAACAGGGTATTATTTTTAACCAACATCATCAAACCAATCAACAAATGAAAAAGTTCATCATCATTTTTTTAATCACTTTCTCTCCATTTTCGGCAATTGCCTTCAGCGCCCCCTCAGAACTGGGAACCGTTTCGGGCGTTGTTATGGATGGAGAGTTTCACGAGCCTATCCCCTATGCCACGATCTCTGTTAATACCCCCGAAGGGGAACTGGTAACAGGAGTTGTTAGCAGCATTGACGGGTCTTTCACAATCGATAAGCTGCCCAGAGGAAACTACAGTTTCAAAATACAGTTCATGGGCTACAAGACTTATTCGAGCGACGTGGTAATTTCTGCCGGTAAGCAAAACATCGAAATTGGCACCGTTTATCTCGAGGCAGAGGTAGCGCAGCTGGACGATGTGGAAGTAGTGGCAGAACGCTCTACCATTGAACAACGCATAGACCGCAAGGTCATCAATGTTGGAAAAGATCTCACCACTGTAGGGCCTTCTGCTTCAGATATTATGGGAAACCTCCCCACCCTTACTGTAGACCAGGATGGGAATATTGCCATGCGTGGCAACGATAATGTGCGGATCCTGGTAGATGGAAAACCCACGAGCATTCCGGCTGCCCAGTTGCTTAAACAGATCCCGAGCACCTCGATCAAAAGCATCGAACTCATAACAAATCCCTCGGCCAAATATAATCCTGAAGGCATGAGCGGTATCATCAATATCATTTTACACAAAAATGCAAACCTTGGGTTTAACGGCAACCTCAACACCGGGATCACCCGCGGGGAATATACCCGATACAACGGTTCCCTGAACCTCAACTATCGCAGTGGAAAATTCAACTTTTATGGTAACCTGGGAACAAACGGGGGTAAAAATGAGCAGCTGGGCCTAATTGATAATTTCACCAATAATTCTTCTGAGAACATTCGTTTCCTGAATGACCGGGAATCCTACTTATATAAGGTAGGAGTGGATTTTTACCTGGACGAAAAGAACACCTTTTCGGTTTACACCAACCAGAATTTTTTCTACGGAAAACCTTTCGGAGAAGTTAATATCCTCTTCGCCGGAAATCCCGATTCCAATATCTACCAGGATTTTTTTCTGGATAACACCAATATCTCCAGAACCTATAATTTTGACTATAAAAGGGATTTCCAGAAAGAAGGGCATAATATTGAACTGGAAATAGACCATAATACGGTTGATCAAACAGAGCTGGCTCGTTTCCAGTTTGAGGGAGGCGGCAACAGCTTCAGCAATTACAGCGACGAAGTACGGGATGATCTTACCAACACGACCATCAATCTTGACTACGTGAACCCCCTACGTGAAATGACCAAACTGGAAATTGGTGCCGAGGCCCGTATAAGGAGCAGCAACAATGATTACCTGTCTACCAATGAGAATCTGGCAGCCGCACTCTATGACTATGACAACAGCATCTATTCCTTCTATACTACGTTTGGACAAAATATGGAAAAGTGGTCATACCAGCTGGGGATAAGACTGGAAAGCTATGATGTAGAGGCTGTTTTGGACAGCCGGAAAATCTTTGAGGATGATTACATCACCGCCTATCCAACTGCTTTTTTATCCTACAAGCTTTCAGAAAGAAGAGCGCTACAGCTTAGCTATGGCCGCAGAGTTGACAGACCGGGATTAAACCAGGTGAACCCGGTGAGGGAATTCAGCACCCCCAGGATCACCGCTGTGGGGAACCCCGAACTGCAGCCGCAGTTCACCAATTCCGTAGAAATGAATTACACCCATAGTTCCAGAAAAGGCAATATTAACGCAGGTGTTTTTTACCGCAGGATAGAGAATGAGATCAACCAGACCTTGCTGCTGGATCCTGAGGATCCTTCCCGCCTGCTCCTTACCTTTCTTAATGGAGACGACAATGAAGCTTATGGGGTAGAGCTTTCCGGAAGCTATAAACCGGTAAAATGGTGGACCATCAATCCCAGCTTTGAGCTCTACAGCAAGATTGAAAGAGGCGTGGTAGGAATGCAACGTATCGAAGTGGAAAATACCGCATTCAATTTCAGGATCAATCAAAATTTTAACGCCACAGAAAATCTCACTTTTCAATTATTCGGAATGTACCGAAGCCCCTCTCAAATGCTGCAATTTGAAGCAGAAGAAATGTGTTTCATCAATGCGGGTGCCCGGTATAACCTGTTCAATGATAAAGCCACACTAAGCCTTAATTTTAATGATATTTTCGACACGCAACGCTTCACCTTTCACACAGATCTGCCCTTTGAGCAAAGAGGGAGTTTTAAACCCGATAGCCAAACGGTCTTCCTCGGGCTCTCCTATCGCTTTGGCGGCGGAAAGAACGGAGCCCTCAAGCGCAAGAACAGAGATGAAAATGAAGTTAAGGGCGGAGGCATTTTCTAACCCCCTGATTGTTTAGCCACAGGAAAGATCTACAGCCGCCGGTTGTAGATCTTCTTTTTTACTGTTCAGGAAATGACTTAAGGAGCAAAAGGACGCCTGGCACATCTAGATTTGCAAGCCATTGCCCTCTTTAACCAAAAAAACCGCAGCCAGTGACTGCGGTTTTTTATTTCATTTAGGAACATTACCACTTAATAATAGCACTGGCCCAGGTAAACCCGCTACCAAAAGCGGCAAGCACTACGGTATCCCCGTCTTTTATTTTTCCCTGCTCCCAGGCTTCTGTCAAAGCAATGGGTATGGAGGCAGCGGTCGTGTTTCCATACTTCTGAATATTATTGAATACCTGGTCATCGCTGAGTTTGAATTTTTGCTGAATGAACTGGGAGATCCTCAAGTTCGCCTGGTGCGGGATCAGCATGTCGATATCCTTTACTTCAAGCCCGTTGGCCTCAAGCCCTTCCTGGATCACTTCAGAAAAACGAACTACGGCGTTTTTGAACACAAACTGCCCGTTCATATAAGGATAATAGGTAATATCATCCCCCTGCGGATTTTCAGCAATGATCTCGGGCACCCACTTCATGGTGCTGGGCCCTTTAAGAGACAGCTCAAGGGCGTGTTTCCCTTCAGAATGCAGGTGAGTTGAAAGAACACCCTGCCCGTTATGATCGCTGCGGGTGAGTACTGCCGCTCCCGCACCATCTCCAAAAATAACCGAAACACCGCGTCCTCTATTACTAAAATCAAGGCCTCCGCTGTGATTTTCGCTTCCTATCAACAGCACATTCTCATACATTCCGGTCTTTATATATTGGTCGGCCACCGAGAGGCCATAGATAAAACCACTACACTGGTTTCTTACGTCCAAAGCGGGACAGGTGTGAATATCCAGCATTTCCTGCACCTGGACACCTCCTCCCGGAAAATAATAATCGGGGCTAAGGGTGGCAA
>JBEPWW010000192.1:0-4641 GCA_041642215.1 Salinimicrobium sp.
ATTTCTTTCTTCTACCTCCTTTCACCTCTTAATTTAAAAATATTTTTCTTTTGATGCCGTTTTTAAGTCAATTTTATAATTATTCTTAAATTCGCCACAGTTCTCAATATCCAACACTTATGACAGATTTAAATTTCACCAGGTGGAACAGAATTCTAGGCTGGCTCGCTTTCCTTATTGCCCTGACCACATATTGGCTAACAGTGGAGCCTACAGCAAGTTTCTGGGATGCCGGGGAATATATTTCAACCTCTTCTATGCTGGAAGTCGGACACCCTCCCGGAGCTCCACTATACCAGATGCTGGGAGCATTCTTCTCAGTTTTTGCCACAGATCCAAGCCAGGTGGCCCTAATGGTGAATTTAATGTCTGTATTTGCCAGTGCCTTCACCATCTTGTTCATGTTCTGGTCCATTGTTTTATTGCTCCAGAAGATCACCGGCCCGGCCGCCAAGGCACCGGGAGCCACTAAGATTGCCATTTTAGGGAGCGCCATGGTGGGCGCCCTTGCTTTTACATTTTCTGACAGCTTCTGGTTCAGTGCGGTCGAGGCTGAAGTTTATGCCATGGCCGCCTGTTTAATGGCGGTTCTGTTCTACCTGGGATTGCTGTGGGAACGCGACATGTTCAAGCCCCGTGGAAACCGCTGGGTGATTTTAATCTCCTTAATTGTCGGTCTGTCTTTTGGAGTTCATTTTATGGGTCTGCTTACCATACCGGCCATTGGCTTCCTGTTCTACTTCAAGAATTATTCAAAGATCACGGTCACCAATTTTATCGTCGCCAACATTGTGGTGGTAGCGGTCCTGATGTTCATTTTTAAGATGCTCCTGCCCTACACCCTTAGCTTTTTTGCTTTTTCGGAGGTGTTCTTTATCAACACGATTGGCCTACCATTCAACTCGGGTACCATAATAGCTGGACTCCTGGTAGTCGCCGCGTTTTACTTTGGATTAAAGTATACCCGCAAACAACATTTCTACCAGCTCAATACCCTTCTTTTGTGCATCATGTTCATCCTTATAGGTTTTTCCAGCTGGTTGATGCTGCCTATTCGCGCCAATGCCAACACGGTGATCAATGAGAACAATCCAAATAACGCACGGGAGCTGTTAGCATATTACAACCGGGAACAATATCCTGAAACCCATCTTTTTTATGGCCCTCAGTTCACAGAGATCTACAGTGGCCTGGACGAAAACAATCCGTACCTGGATGATAAACCGAAATTTGAAAAAGATGAGGCCGCAGGGAAATACGTTGTTGTAAACAACTACAGAAACGCCAAACAAAATACAGACGATGCCCATAAGGCGGTCCTGCCAAGAATGTGGAGCACCGAGCACGCAGCCAATTATCTCGATTTTACGGGTCCTCTCGACTTCACGATCAAACCCCAATACCAACAGGAGGAACAATTGATCCAGGCGGTCAATGAATTCAAACGAAATTATAACCGTGGAAACATAGACAACAAACAATATGATAATTTCCTAAGGCAGTTTAGGGAATATATTGATGTAGAAAAACCGTCATTTACCTCTAATATACGCTACCTGCTGGAGTACCAGATAGGCTATATGTACTGGCGATATTTCATGTGGAACTTTACTGGAAGACAGGATGATATACAGGGGAAATATACCGATCTAAACGGCAACTGGCTTAGTGGTATAAAATTTATAGATGAAGCCCGGCTGGGACCCCAGGAAAACCTCCCCAGTGACGTAAAGAACAACAAAGCCAGGAACACCTACTATTTCCTACCTTTATTACTGGGTCTTTTAGGGGTGGTGTTCCACTTTAGCCGGGATAAGAAAAATTTCTGGGTCCTCCTGGTATTCTTTCTTTTCACCGGGATCGCGCTTAAGATCTACCTCAACGAGAGGCCTTTTGAACCAAGGGAAAGAGACTACGCCCTGGTAGGTTCCTTCTACGTTTTTGCCATGTGGATAGGTTTTGGCGCCTTCGCATTATTTGACATAGTCAAGGATTACCTGAAACCCAAAATAGCCGCCCCTGTAGTGATCGGGGTAAGTTTGCTGGCCGTGCCGGTGCTGATGGCTTCCGAAAACTGGGATGACCATGACCGCTCCGGCAAATATACTGCGCTGGCCATGGCCAAGATGTACTTGGATTCGGTTGATGAAAATGCCATTCTCTTTACCATTGGGGATAACGATACTTTCTCCCTATGGTATGCCCAACAGGTGGAAGGTTACCGCACAGACGTTCGTATTGTGAACACCAGCCTGTTCGCCACGGACTGGTACATTGACCAGATGAAACGCAAAGCCTGGGAAAGTGATCCTATCCCGGGACAGCTCGTACATGAACAATACAGCTATGGTACCAATGATGCAGTATGGTTCCAGCCTGTCACCAAGGACACCATGAGAATCAAGACATGGATCAACTGGATCGCCAGTGATGATCCACGTACCCAGGCAGAATTGATGAGCGGTCAAACTGTCAACACATTCCCTACAAAGAACATTCGGGTACCTGTTAATAAAGAGAACGTCCTCAAATACGGAATTGTAAAACCTGAAGATGAGGATTTAATAGTTGACCATATTGACATAGAGCTTAAGGGGGATATCATCTATAAGAACCGGCTTCTTATGCTGGACATAATCGCCGGAAATGACTGGGAACGTCCCATTTACTTTACAGGAGGCAGCTTTGGGGAGGACGATTTCCTCTGGATGAAAAATTACCTGCAGCTGGATGGGGTAACCTATAAGTTGGTCCCTATCAGGACTGAGGTAGACCCCCGCAACCCTTTTGATATGGGACGAATAGATTCTGAAAAGATGTATAACATCGTCAAGAATTGGGACTGGGGCAGATCTGGAGAACCTGATATCTATCACGACCCGGAAACCCGAAAGAATGCTATCACCTATAGGAGCAACCTCGCCCGCCTGGTCGAAGTCCTGCTCGAAGAAGGCCAGACAGAAAAGGCCAAAGAGATCCTTGATATAGGAATGGAGAACATGCCCGTACAGTATTATGGATACTATACTTTACTGGAGCCCTACATCACCGGGTATTACGAGGTAGGTGAGATCGAAAAAGCCAGGGACTTATGGGAGCAAATCGCTGAGAAATACAAAGAGAACCTGGTCTACTACAGTACGCTTGATCTAGAGAGGCAGTATAATCTGGGCAACACGATCGTGTCTGACATTGAACGTTACCGTGGCCTGGTAGATCTTTTGATCATCAATCAGGATGATGAGATCGTACAGGAAAAGGCTGAAGAATTTAATGACCACCTTATGCTCTTTAAGCATTTCTACGGCAGTGATGAGATCCCGGATGATATAGAAGGTGATCTTCAGGATGAACTGATCCCGGAGGAGGAAGTTCTCATCCCCGATACACAATAAAAGAAGAATCAGCATCTCTTGGGCGCACCCCTTCCGGGAGTTGCTGATTATATTCCTATTTCTATGTTGTTTACCATCCCGTTCTTCGTGCAGTTTCTTTATCCGCACCGGCTATGGAGTTTACCGGCAGATAAAAAAGCGCTTTACCTCACTTTTGATGACGGCCCCGTTCCGGAGGTGACTCCATGGGTATTAAACCAGCTTAAGGCTTATGATGCCAAAGCGACTTTCTTTTGTATTGGAGATAATATTGACAAACATCCCGATATTTTTACGCAAATTCTCGCAGAAGGCCACGAAATAGGCAACCACACCTTTCATCACATCAACGGCTTCAAAACCCCTGCCGGCGCCTATCTGCGGAACGTTCTTATGGCTGAAGAAGTAATTTCCCGGGAAATGGCAGGACATGCTCAAAACAGGCCCAAATTTTTTCGCCCCCCCTACGGAAAGTTAACTGGAAAACAGGCCAGGCTATTAAGGCAGGAAGGTTATGAAATAGTGATGTGGAACGTGCTGAGCAGGGATTACGACCCCCAGCTGTCTCCAGTAAAGATCCTCGAAAAAACAAAAGCCTGCACTACTGCAGGCAGCATTATTATTTTTCATGACAGTCTTAAAGCAGAAAAAAACCTAAAGAAGGTACTACCTCCACTCCTGGAGCATTTCAGCCAAAAAGGATTTAGCTTTGAAAGCCTGCACGTCTAGATGTATTCCTGAATGAGACCTATAAGAGTGTTGGCATCCTGTTCCCCGGTTTGCCTCCATTTCATTTCACCTCCTTTATAGATCATAAGCGTGGGCAGGCTTTTCACCCGCAAAGCCTCAGCAAGTCCGGCATTCTTATCCACATTGATCTTGATAACCCGGGCTTTGTCGCCCAGGGCAGCAGCCACATCTTTTAATACCGGCTCCATGGCCACAGAAGCTTCATTCCAGTCGGTATAGAAATCAAGTAAAACGGGAATGTGCAGGTCTGTTAATTCACCAAATTTTGACATATCACCAATTCTTAATTAGCAAAAAGTAACCTGCAGTCACAAAAAATCTGCAGCTTCCTACCAAATATAGTGAATTGTTTGAATTATACGGGTTTAGCTCCCTTTCGTAATTCTATTACCGAAACCTCCGGCCAGATTCCAACCCTTCCCGGGTACGCCAGGAAACCAAATCCGCGGTTGACATTGATATACCTTCCAAATTCCTCATAGATCCCTGCCCAGTTCTCGTAACGGTATTGCACGGG
>JBEPWW010000192.1:4651-5609 GCA_041642215.1 Salinimicrobium sp.
GGGGCTCCACTTGAACCAGCCCGGAATCTCTATCCCAAATTGCATTCCGTGGGTATGCCCGCTCAGGGTGAGGTGATAGTTGTTGGGGTCATTTTTGATCTTTTCCTGCCAGTAAGACGGGTCATGGGATAACAGCACCTTAAAATCCTCTTTTTGAAGTCCGCTCCCGGCCCTGTCCAGATCCCCGCTTTTCTTAAATCCTCCTATTCCCCAATTCTCCACTCCAACCATGGCAATTCGTTCCCCGTTTCGCTCCAGGAATCTATGCTCGTTAAGAAGCAGGTTCCATCCCATTTCGGCATGGGTATTCTTAAGTTTCTCCAGATTTTCTGCTTTTTCGGCAGCCGAATTCCAGCTCACGTAGTCTCCGTAATCATGGTTCCCCAAAACCGAGAAAACCCCGTCATTAGCCTTGATCTTTCCGAAGTAATCTTTCCAGGGCTCCATTTCTGAAGCCGTATTATTCACCAGGTCGCCCGTAAAAACCACCACGTCACTTTCCTGTTCATTGATAAGGTCGATGCCGTAACTAATTTTTTCAGCATTGTCAAAACTTCCACTGTGCACATCACTGATCTGGCTGATGCGGTACCCGTCAAAAGCATCGGGTAAATCTTTAAAATACAGCGTATATTTTAGCACTCTAAAGTTATACCTCCCCTGGTACATCCCGTAAAGCAAAGAAGCAAAGGGAATGGCTGCGATACCCAGAGCCAGTTGACTAACAAATTTTCTACGCGAGGGGATCGTCTCTCCTCCCCTTCCCGACTCAGAAACTTTACGGAAGCCGCCAATTACCAGCCGTACCAGGTCCTCTCCAAAAAGCAAAATGAAGAGGATGAGCTTAGGTGCAAAAAAGGCAAGGAAGAAGCCTATGGAATAACTCCGGGCGCCACTCCATCCATTCCTCTCCGGCACCATGTTGAACTGGTAGAGCAGGAAGCCAAGAGCTCCCAGG
>JBEPWW010000193.1:0-5572 GCA_041642215.1 Salinimicrobium sp.
CATTTCCTGCAGCCAGGGCAAAAAGGATCCCGTTTTGAGAAGCAGCAAGAACAGCATCATCAAGGGCTTGAGAAACCGGCCCTCCAAGGCTCATATTGGCCACATCTCCACTGCTACCGTTTGCAGCGACATGGTCAACCCCGGCGATCACTCCAGAATAGGAACCACTTCCTCTGCTATCCAGTACTTTGACAGGAATTACTGTAGCTCCGGGCGCAACACCAATAACTCCCACACTGTTGTTAAGGGCTGCAACAGTTCCTGCTACATGGGAGCCATGTCCATTGCCATCATCCAGCGACTTGGCGTCTCTTCCTCTGGTAAAAGCATTAAAGCCTCTGGAGGCATCCACGTTCAGGTCTTCATGATCCAGGTCAATCCCGGTATCAATTATCCAGGCTACACCAGAACCGGTATAATCGCTTACTCCGTTCACGCGGGTAATACCATAAGGGGTTTCCTGAGTAGAGCTGGCTTCCACCTCCCCGTCACCACCAGGAGGAGCAAGTGTGATTATCCTGTCCTGCTCAACATACGCCACGTTGTGATTTTTGACAAGTTCAGCAGCCTGGGATTCTGTCAAACGTAAAGTGGCCCCATTAATGGCGTCCCCATACACATTCAGGATCTCAGCATCTGAAATATTCGCTTCTGCCAGGATTTCTCTGGTCATATCCTGTACGGCTTGCTTATTAAGAGAGGATTTACCCTCCTGCCGGGTTTGATCACTGTAAACAACAATGTACTGTCCCTGGATGGGTTCATCAAAATTGTTTAGAGCGTTGGGATCTGTGGTCTCCAGGTTTGCATCCTCTTTGGAGCAGGAAACCATTACTGCCATCGCAAAGAATACTGCCAGCAGTCTGTAAGAGTTTTTTAGTGTCATAACTAAAGTTTTAAGGGTTAATTGATCTCAAAACTAAACTTAAGCTTCCTCCTCACTCGATATTTAGCCGTACAACTTTTACGGTTTTCCGTATTTTTAGAAAGGTTTAACATATTACGTCTCATTGTGTTAAAAAAAGAGCGACTAAAAAAAGGGTGCCTACTCGGCGGGGTAAAGAGGGAAATTTATCGGCATGCATTGCAAATCCGTGCCGGCGTGGGCGGGAATTCTTGCTGGTGGCACGGATACCCCTTCGGCAGTTTTTACCTGGAGCTATCCCTGCAGCCTTGACTTTTTAAACCGGGAAAAGCTTAGAATAACAGAAAGGGACCTATGAAGCCTATCCTTACTTCATTTTTGTTGTAGTTGGAGGCATTCAGGTTTTCGAGGGCATAATTGGAATGGTCAAAATACCGGCCTATGTAAGCCAGGAAAAAACGCAGGTCAAAATTTTTAAACGGACGGTAATAGATCGTCGGGATCATTCCGTAGCTTCTTCTCATGTACTTTTGGCTGCTTTCAATCTCAACATAGGCACCGCTGGTCATTAGGGTTAATAATCCGCTGAAAGTTGGATTGAAACGGTATTCTGCCCTTAGCCAGTTCTCGATATAAAGCACATTTTCAGCTATAGAGCCATCGTCGAATAAACCTGTCATAATCCCCTTGGTATCCACCTCTTCAAAGCTATATTGAAAGTCATACATAAGCGTGATATTCCGGTTTTGATATTTGTTGCCAAGGGTAAAGAAAGTGGTGCCCCTTTTCTTCACTTCATTGGAATAACTAAGGCTGTAAATGGTTTGAAATTTTCCGTCAAAAAAGTTTCCACGCCAGTTTCCAACAACCGCAACGGGCCAATCAGGTTCCCGTATATTTTCTGCGACTACATCCCCGTACAGGTCGTCATAATGCATGGTACGCGAGTTTAATACCTGCAACCCGAACTTATGATCTTCAAATGCCTGGTACGTGATCCCGGCCCCGGTTACAAAGGCGAGGACATTGTTGAACACATCATTATATTCCAGAACATAGAGGGGGCTAAATTCATATTCATACCCGCCATAAAATGCATTCATTTTTCCAAGCAGGACATTTATTTTGGGGGTTGCACTGATATCGATGAAAGCCAGTTCGATATCATTGCCCAGCCGGTCGAGGGTTTGCACATCCCTGTCTTTATTGAAGCGGTTCCTGAAGGTGAAATCGACCCTTTCGTGCACTTTACCTGAAATCCCCAACGCGGTAAATCCATTCTGAAATTGGATCCCATTGTAGTAATTATCACCTCCCCTAAACGTATAGGCCTGAAACCCCAAACGCATATCAAAGGTGAAATTTATATTCTCCAGGAACTTCATCTTTTCTACCGAAAAAACAGGTTCACTCACCATGCCGTTTTCCTGCGGAAATAACAGGACAGGGAAGAATAGAAGAACAACTAATTGAATAAACCTTATCATAATATATTATATGATCTAAATTAGGAAACGGGGGATATTATGGTTTCAAAATCCCGGGTTCAGGACTCAGGATTAGGTATTGTTCACTGATCATTGTTCATTGCTAATTGATCATTGATAATTGCTCAATATTTCACGCAAAGGCCGCAAAGCTTACGCAGAGATCGCAGAGATTGACCTTGTGATCGAGCTTATGAGCTCAGTTCCCACAACTCCAAAAAAGACACCTTGAACGTTAAACGGTTTCAGGAATCAGCATTAAGTACTGTTCCCTCTTAATTGATCATTGCTCATTGATCATTGCTCAATATTTCACGCAAAGGCCGCAAAGCTTACGCAGAGACCGCAGAGATTGACCTTGTGATCGTGCTTATGAGCTCAGTTCCCACAACTCCAAAAAAGGCACCTTGAACGTTAAACGTTAAACGGTTTCAGGAATCAGCATTAAGTACTGTTCCCTGTTAATTGATCATTGCTCATTGATCATTGCTAATTGTTCATTGAACACTGAACCTTATTTAGCGGTATATCCCCCATCGATCACCAGCTCACTGCCGGTAATAAATTTGGCTTCATCAGACACCAGGTATACGACCCCATAGGCGATATCTAGAGGTTCTCCTACATGTCCTATGGGGTGAAGGCTGTCGAGATCTTCCTTGAAATTGGGTTTATCTTTACCAAACTCTTCTACCAGAGGGGTCCAGATGAAGCCGGGGTGGATGGAATTCACTCTTATTTTATCCTGGGCATAGATCAGGGCGTCATTCTTGGTCATAAGCCTTACGGCACCCTTGGAAGCATGGTAGTGCGGGATATCCCCGGCACCGATGATCCCATAGATGGAAGAAAGGTTGACGATACTTCCCCCTCCCCCTTTTTTCATATGCGGAATCGCATGCTTGGTACAGAAGAACACGCCCTTGACATTAATATCCATCACCTTATCCCATTCAGCTTCCGTCAATTCATGAGTAGGTTTATCTACACCTGTTATTCCTGCGTTATTGATGGTGGCATCCAGTTTTCCGAATTCTTTGGCCACTTCAGCGTACACTATCTCAACCTCTCCTTCGTCAGCTACGTCGAGATGCCAGTATTTTGCAAGTCCGCCAGCTCCCTTGATTTCTTCAACTAAATTCTTTCCTTCCTCGTCCAGAATATCTGTTACAGCAACTTTGGCACCTTCTTTAGCCAATAAAAGGCAGGTTTCCCTTCCAATACCCAGCGCCCCGCCGGTGACGATCACCACTTTGTCTTTTACTCTTTCCATTCCTATATAATTTTAAGTTTAATCAAAAGGCAAATGGGGGAATGCAATACCTAAAGGACCTACCGGCTTTTGAAAACCACGTAGGAAACCTGTTGGTCTAAAGAATAAACTTAAGCCTTTACGAACTGGATTAAAATGATATTTATCAGAATACCTTTTTGATTCAGGATTTCAGGTTCAGGGTTAGGTACTGTTCGCGTTTAATTATTAATTGATAATTGTTCACTGATCATTGACCCAATTTCACGCAAAGGCCGCAAAGCTTCCGCAGAGACCGCAGAGAGATAATTTAAAAATTCCTGTTTCAGGATTAGGTACTGATCATTGATAATTGATCATTAATCATTGTTAATTGAATAAGGACAGCGTTCCATGTGAAGCCATAATTCCGGCGTTTTTTTGATTCCTGCTTACCGGCTGTTCTTCCGGGGCTTCCGATTCATTTTCATTTTCAAAAAAGATCAGCTTCGGGTTCCCCTGCTTGCGCAGGTAATTGCTCAGGATCTTATTGGTGTGGTAGGTGGCGGTCTGCCGCTTGAGAAAAGGTTCATAATCTTCGGGCCGACTCACCTGCGCTTCAGCGTCAATAAATCCAAAGCCTTGGTAGTTCCCGTCCCTAACCAGCACAAAAGCCTCTTCTTCAAAGTGCCTGCCTTTTTCCCTGATCACGAAGGTGGAAGATTCCCTGGTAAGGGAGGTAATGGCTGCCGTTACTTTCTCATTGTAGGCCTGAACCGGCTCTTCCCCGGTACAAATTCCTTCACAGCTCACGATACTATAGTGGGAGCACTGCTCCACATTGGCTTGCAGGCTGCAGTACTTTGGGCAAAGGTTAAATTCCCGGCAAAGAAATTCCAGCTTCTCCTGCGCCAGGGCGCGGCTGTAAAAGGTGCCTACGGACTCTCTCTTTTTATGCGTTTTTTCCAGAGCCAGCTGTAAAAGGCCCCGCTGATTCGTATAACTCAAGATCTGGTACACCGGGCCGGGGCGTTTCTGTGCCCGATTGAACCGTGGATAGTACTTTCGGATACACTCCGCTTCAAGGAGCAGGGCTATCAGCTCGCTGCCGGTAGTTTCGTAATCGATATGGTAGGTCTCCTGCCCCAGCTGGTATTCTTTGCTCATGCGGTCATAGAAGTGGGAGACCACCCGTTTCTTAATGTCGATAGCTTTCCCGGCGTAGATCACCTTATGCTGCCGGTCTTTAAATAAATAAATGCCCGGAGCCTCAGGTAAGCTATGGATCTGTTCCGCCTCAATATGTGGCGGTAAGGTGGCCTGCCGGGAACGGGCGTGCAGAAACGAATTGATGACTTTAAAATCATCATCCAGGGAAAGTAATCGCTGGAAAAGGATCACAGTAGCATCTGTATCCCCTTCGGCACGGTGCCGGTTGGAGATCGGGATGTTAATGGAGTCGCACAACCTCCCCAGGCTGTAGGAGAAAAGTCCGGGAATTAGCTTTCGGGAAAGCCTTACGGTACAGAGTTTCCTGCGGCTGTAGTCAAACCCCAGTTCCCGAAATTCATTCCGCAGCAAATTATAATCGAAATTCACGTTGTGGGCCACAAAGATCGCGTCCCGGGTGAGCGCTTCCACCTTTTCGGCGATCTCGTGGAACTTTGGTGCATCGGCGAGCATCCCGTCATCGATGCCTGTCAAAGCAGTGATGTACCCCGGCACCTCTTTTTCGGGATTGATCAGGCTGGTGAACTTGTCAACAACCTGAGAGCCGCGAAGCAGCACAATACAGATCTCGGTAAGGCGATTTCCGTTGAGACCACCCCCGGTGGTTTCCACGTCAATAACGGCGAATAACTGCTCTTTCATACCGGCAAAAGTAGGAAAAAATCCAACAGAATGGAAAAAATCCAATTTCAGTTGTCAGTTGTCCGTTATCGGTTGTCGGTTATCGGTTGTCGGTTGAATTCGAATTTATCCAGGAGG
>JBEPWW010000194.1:0-5563 GCA_041642215.1 Salinimicrobium sp.
TACCAAATCCATTACAACAAAACAGGTTCTTATGAACAGGATGCTGCCCTATCAAAGGCCTCCTGTCACGGGTGGCGGGACGTATACCAGCAACCTGGTCCACCACCTCAAAATCCACGCTAATGAGCTTACGCAATTTTCCAACCAGTTCTTCTCTGGCTTCCGGGGATGGCCCGGGTGTTTTATCTTCATTATTATAGGTGGCGCCAACAGCATAATGCCCGTTCCCTACAGGAAATATAAACACGGAAGATTTAACCCCCACCTCCAGGTTAAGACCGGGTGCTTTGATTATAATATATTCCCCTTTGTTCCCAGTTAAAGGCAGATAGCTGAAATATGGATTCTTTTTAAGTCCAAAACCATCACAGAACACGATCTTTCGCGCCTTCACCCCCTGATAGCTCACTGCTTCCTCCCCAGGCTCTAAACTCTCATAACCAAAACGTGAAGGAATTAATTCCCCTCCTTCTTTAAGGCGATCAAGACAGGCATCCAGAAAGGCGGTGGTATCCATCCTGTGGGTATTAATTACCTTTCCGAAAGAATAGGGTCCCGGCAATTGAGGACAGACTTCAGCTCTTAGGGAAATATCAAGAAAGGGGGCGAGTTTAGGTTTGTCTGCCGCGTCAAACCAGTTGTTCTGCTCCTCTGCCGAGGTGAATTTGCGGTATATTTCCAGCTCATCGAGAAAATGCCTTCCCAGGTCTTTTTCCAGCTCCCTATAAAATGACAGCGCCACTTCCTGTTGTTTGTCTGCGTTCCAGGCCAGGGTAAAGCGCTTAAGCACTACCGGGTTCATAAATCCACCCGCCACCCGCGTAGCGTGCTGGGAATCATCTTCAAAAACCACGAATGAACGCCCGGCCTGCTCCAGCCTTCTGGCAATACAGGCCCCACTGAGCCCCAAACCCACGATGATATAGTCTTTCATGGCCGTAAATTTAGCAATAAAAAAACGCCTTCCGAAGAAAGGCGTTTTTAAAATTTATAAGATCATTACTCCTAGTAATTCCACATATCCTGCTCGAAATTCCTGATCTTTTCTTTGATCCTTTCAGATTCCAGCAACTGCATAAAAGCATTATTACTTATGTACTCATCGATTTCCCGGTCGCTTTGCACATTATCCTCGGCATAAATAACCCCATTAAACCTTCTGGAGTTCAACAGGTGATCAAAGGAAATTGCCTGCGAGGTATTTTTCCGGTTAAAAGCACTGGCCTCATGCAGGACCTCTCTGGCGTCTGGATACCATACCCAAAATAGTTCCACCAGGGCCGGTTCGTCGCTGTCAATGAAATTCACATCTGGTGCTACGGGAGCGATCCCCAGCAGCCTGTACTTAAGTTCTGCCTGGCGTTTATCAAAATACCAGTATCCCCGAACCCGATACTGCGCAATATCTGCAGAGGCGATATCCCTTCGGCTTATGTACTGCGGATCGATCTCTTCCCCGGCATTGTACTGCTCGATACCCAGATCTGTCGTATCAACTTTAGACAGCGCTGCCTGAATATCCTTAAGGGTACGCTTATCATTAAAATAGGAATCTGCGTAGATGTTCTTGATCTTTCCATTTTTGATGTTCTTGATCAGGACATCATACAGGGACCTTCTGGAGGAACCAATTTGATTGGTATCAATTGGATAGTACAGGGGAAAATTAACCCTTTCATCCAGGTCTATGATCTCCCAGGTGCTTTTGGACCACAAAACATCCCTTTCGTCTACATAACCGTATTTAAGGGGTTCGTCATTTCCATACCTGGTCTGCGCCTCGGTGGGTTTCCCGATATCCTCAGGTGTTTTAGCATTGAGGATATTGGATTGCCCAAAAGATGTTACCGAAACGAGCAGTCCGCATAATCCCAACAAAATTCTGTTCCAGTTCATTATGTATTTTTTTAATTTGTTAACTCAACCACTACAGGGGAAACCTGCTTAAGCTTATACCCGGTATTGGAAGAAAGCTGTGCCTCGATGTCAAATATCTGCACCGTTTCACCCCTTCCGGCTCTACGCAATGCCCCTTTGGCCCTGTCATCAAGCTGCTGTCCTCTCACGGCCACTGTAGGCTGCCCGGGCACCTTGATCTTGAATCCGGTTACCCTAAGGTCAACGGCAAAATCAAAATCAGGTAAAGTCGCACCAATAGTAGCGATCTCGAGCGTATTACGCTGCATTTTCACGGTACCATCTTCCCCTCTCACCGTTCCAACCGGTCTCGGGATATCTTTCACCCTGAAGGTTTTATTATCACTTACACTTTCCCCACCCGGCAGTTGTCCGGTCACGTTGATAGTCACCTCACGGGCCTGCAAGGTGGTCACGTTCATCATATAATTTCCTGCACCGCCAACAGATCTCAGTCCGGGAGCACTGGCATTCACATTCCCCACACCGGGGATGGAAATGGTCATGGGGTTATCCACCCCACGATAGACTACATTCATCTTATCTGCAGAAATCACTGCTGAATTGGGTTTAGGGATGACGCTGTAGGAGCTCTCCACCGGGATACGCACTACAGAATCCCCTTCCTTGAACTGCAACTCCCCGGTGATCTTTTGCTCTCCGACATTTCCTGCAGGAAAGCTCAATTGCACCTGTCCTGCTTCCCGGCTCTGCACTTCATTACCGTTAATGATCACCTTGTCAAAGTTGAGTGTGTGATCCACACGACCTAAAACAACTTTCCCTTTAAATTCCTCCCCGCTAAAAAATGCCGTTTTCTCAGGAATAACGATGGCATCGTAGTTGGTTAAAGAAACTTCACTTTGCAACTGTCCGGAAAGCATGGCAGAAAGGATCTCACTTTCTGCTGTTTTCGCATCAGACTGCATTTGGGTAAATTTTGTAATAGATGCTATGATAGGAAAGCCTTCAAAATGGTAGTTCAGCCATGGCCGCTTAACACCTTCTCTATCCTCAACAGGCTCGGTACGAAATTCGTTCCTCACTTCTGCCGCGATAGAAGAATAATCATCTTCAATTACAGAGGCCACACCTTCCCGGTAAGCCTCAACCCGTTCTAAAAACTCCTGGCCTGCAGCACTGGGTTTACCGCTCTGGAAGAATAGTTCATCAAGCTGGGATGACTTATCCATTGCCTCATAATTTCTGGCGTCCATACCTTCAAGCAAATCGGTTTTTAAATCTGCAAGATAGCCTGTGAATTCTGTAGTAAGATCATGGATCTCCTCCGCCTTTTGTTTAAGTGGCCTGTATTTTTCTGGCTGCTCCTCTACTTTTGCTTCAAGGTTTGCCATGAATGCCCGGTTACGTTCTGTAACCGTGGTATTGGATTCTTCTATTTTTTCGTTTATATTTCCAAAGGCCGTAAGGACTTCTTTGGACATGTTTAATGCCATCATCGCGATGAAAACCAGATACATCAGGTTAATCATCTTTTGTCTTGGGGTTTGTTTTCCGCCTGCCATTCTTTAATTCAATTTAATTTCTTAGTACTAATTTGATCGCATTTACCAAATTAGGCTCTTACATGCATTGCAGACAACATACCACCATATACTCCATTCAAAGAAGAAAGGTTAGCCGCCAATGATTCCATTTGGTCATTCAAGCGACCGGCATTCTCTGCCACTGCTTCGTTGATCTCAGACTGACGGGCTGCAGATTCTACCTGAACTTTATAAATATTGTTGAGCGATTCCATTTGCGCTGCGGCAAGGCTCATTTCTTCACTGTATTTTTTCTGAGAGGCCATAGCATCTACAGTAGGACTCATATTCTTTGCAGCTCCTTCAAAATTGCGAATGCTCTCACTAAGGCTACCCATTAATTCTGAGTCTATTTTCGCCTCCTTCAACATTTCGTCCAGCTTTTTGGAAAGACTGGCTTCTGTTTCATCATTGTTCTGCACAATAACCTCGCCTCTTCCGTTTCCTTCCGCGCCGGCGAGCTCAGGATAAACCAGGGACCAGTCCACCTCATCATCAACCGGCTCAAAAGCAGAAACAGCAAATACCAGTGCTTCTACTATTAGCCCCAGGATAAGCATTTCATTCCCGAAAGGCCAGTGCATAATCTTAAAAAGTGCTCCAAGTATAACAACTGATGCACCCAGACCGTACACCATATTCATTAACTTCTTACTTGACTTATTTTGTGCCATAATAATTAAAATTTAGGTTCTTTTTTTTAGGTTGTATTTGATATAAATTAGGGTTCTTTTATCTGGTCTGGTTAAGGGTAACATCGGTACCCAGATAATCCTGGACCGTCCTGAAACCAATGTAGCTTCTTGCAGAATCGGCATATTCATAATCTCGGGAACTCACCTGCAGGAAGTAAGCAACGTCTTTCCAGGATCCGCCGCGTACCACTTTTTTCATGTTGTTCTCATCATTGACCGAAGGGTTCATGGAAGAGAGATAATCATAGGAAGAAGGGTCGTAGGATGAGAACACCCATTCAGATACGTTTCCTGCCATATTATACAATCCATAGTCATTTGGATCATAGGATCTGGCCTCTACGGTATACAGTGCCTGGTCTGCCGCATAATCCCCACGAAGCGGTTTAAAATTGGCCATAAAACACCCGCGATCATTTTTGGTATAGGGACCTCCCCATGGATAACTGGCTGATTCAAGACCGCCACGAGCGGCATATTCCCATTCCGCCTCGGTTGGCAATCTATATGAATTTACGTTATGTTTTCCTCTTTCCCTGCGGTAGGCATTGTGGTAGAGGGTTCGCCACTGGGCGAATGCTCTTGCCTGTTTCCAGTTAACACCTACTACGGGATAATCCCCATAGGCGTCATGCCAGAAATAGTCATTATGCATGGGTTCATTATAAGAATAATTGAAATCCTTTATCCATACGGTTGTATCGGGGTAAATGGCAATCTCCTCTTCCCTGATAAACTCAGCACGACTTCCGGGTCCGGCTTTTGCCGCCTTACCAATATCCATCCAGGAGTACCTGAAACGTAAATGGGTGACATCTATGGAACGCTGCCCGTTATAGGCTTCTTCAATAGGAATATACATCGTATCCATCACCTCAGCGTAGTACTCATCGGGATAGTCTCGGGTATCCCAAATAATATCCCTTCGCTTATTGATCTTCCGGCCCTCATAACCACCCATACTGTAGTAGTTATCATACATGTATTTTTCGTAAACCGACATGTCGGCCTCATCAGTATCGGCAAAGGCATATTCCCCAATCCCGCCATTGCCGGGGGTCTCCCCAAGCTCTTCGGCAAGGATGGCCAGCTTCATCCGCACAACAGAATCCCTGACCCAGTGCACGAACTGCCGGTATTCAGAATTGGTAATCTCAGTCTCGTCCATGTAAAATGAACGTACTGTTACTGTTTTTGGCGCAGCATTTTCCAGAGCGACTATATCATCATCAGATTTCCCCATGATGAAAGAACCTCCGGGCACTAACGTCATCCCGAGAGGTTTCTCCGGATGCCATTTTTTACCTTTCACACCAACTAATTGCCCTTGATCTCCCCGACCGCAACCAGCCAGTACAACAATAACAGCAATAAGCGAAACAAATTTCCTCATAGTTTCTCTCC
>JBEPWW010000195.1:0-5552 GCA_041642215.1 Salinimicrobium sp.
GACACCAATCCCGACACAGAAGCTGTGAAGTTCGAAAAACCCGCCCCTAAAGGAGACATTAAAATGATTGATCCAGAAAACCTGGATGAATTGATCGACCTGCTCCACAATGAGGCCAAGGTTATATAAGAACTAAGGTTTAAGCATATGATATTCTGAATTCCAGAAATAGGTGTACCAAATAGGTTGCCCATTTAAATTCAGATTTTAATAACATATAAAAAAGATAATAAGATGTCAGTTTTAGTATATACAGAATCCGAAGAGGGAAAATTCAAAAAAACAGCCCTGGAAGTTGCTTCCTACGCAAAAGGAATTGCCGACAAATTGGGAACTACCGTAACCGCGGTAGCCTTTAACGCAGGGGACACTTCTGATCTTGGGAAGTACGGGGTGAACAAAGTACTTAAGATCAATAATGACAAGCTCGATAAGTTCAATGCCGAGGCTTACGCCGATGCCCTAAAGCAGGCTGTTAAGCAGGAAGGCGCCAAAGTGGTGGTAGTAAGCCAGAGTGCGAATGCCAAATACCTTGCACCTTTACTGGCTGTACATTTGGGAGCAGGATACGCATCGAACGTGGTTGCGCTTCCTGAAAGTACCGACCCACTGGAGGTTAAAAGAACCGCCTTCACCAACAAAGCCTTCAATATCACCCGGATCGCGACCGATGTGAAGATCGTAGGGCTTTCTAAGAACGCATTTGGATTAAAGGAGAACCAGGTGGAGCTTTCTGAAGAAGAGTTCAGCCCTTCCCTTTCAGCTGAAGATTTCTCTGTGAACGTCGTATCTGTTGATAAGGCCGCAGACCAGGTAACCATTGCAGATGCCGAGATCGTGGTCTCTGGCGGACGCGGATTAAAAGGACCCGAGAACTGGGAGATGCTGGAAGAACTCGCTGAGACACTGGGCGCGGCAACAGCCTGCTCCAAGCCGGTAAGTGATATGGGCTGGAGACCGCACAGTGAACACGTGGGGCAAACAGGAAAACCCGTAGCAGCAAATCTTTATATCGCAGTTGGGATCTCCGGAGCCATACAACATCTTGCCGGAGTGAGTGCTTCAAAAACAAAAGTGGTGATCAACAACGATCCAGAAGCCCCTTTCTTTAAGGCGGCCGACTACGGTATTGTTGGAGATGCTTTCGAGATCGTACCGAAGCTAACCCAAAAATTAAAAGAATTTAAAGCTAGTAACGCATAATTTTTATAACTTGCGAGCCGATTTAAAGGGCTGTCTAAATTAGGTTTATCGCCCTGTTTAGACAGCCTTTTTTTGTATTTTTGCAGTATGAGTTTAGTGCGTCTTAATATAAAAGGTATTTCTTACAGCCAAACCCAGAACGGGGCGTATGCCTTGATCCTGAGTGAGGTTGAAGGGGAGCGTAAATTACCCATTGTCATAGGAGCTTTTGAAGCACAATCCATTGCCATCGCATTGGAAAAAGAGATAAAGCCTCCACGCCCCCTTACCCATGACCTGTTCAAGAATTTTGCCGACAGATTTGAGATCGTTGTTAAACAGGTGATCATCCACAAGTTGGTTGATGGCGTATTTTACTCCAGCCTCATTTGCGAACGGGATGGGATCGAGGAGATCATTGATGCCCGCACAAGTGACGCCATCGCACTGGCCCTCCGCTTTCAGGCACCTATCTTTACCTATAAGAACATTCTTGACAAGGCAGGCATATATTTAAAGGCTGATAAAAAAGAAGAAGAGGAAGAAGATGAGCAGGAAAAAGAGGACATCATTGTAGATGAACTTTTTTCAAATGAGATCGAGATCAAGTCCAATGATCCCGATTATAAGAAACTATCCCTGAACGAACTTAACCACATGTTAGATCTGGCCGTAAAAAACGAAGATTACGAGAAGGCGGCCCGCATAAGAGACGAGATCTCAAAACGACAATAACCCCCCGCTTTTATGAACAAAATCTGGTGTTGCCTATTCCTGATCCTCCTCGGAATATCCTCCTCTTTTGCCCAGTCCCTAGAAAAAACCTGGAGCTTTCAAGCAGTAGAAGACAGCTCGTACGATCCTCTTTTCACCATAGATCCCACTGATTACCTTCGGCTGGAGAATGGAAGTTTTGAATATTCCCTTAAAGGTGAAAAGGTCAGAAAAGCCTCTGGAAATTATGTGCATCAAAATGATGTCCTGGTATTTTTCTACGATTCCCCTGTAGACAGCATTCAAAACTTCAGAATAACCGAATTAACAGATTCCACGCTCTCTCTTTCCGGAAGGAACGCCTATTATTTCCTGGAGGAAGAACCGCAATCTGTACAGGAAGTTTTGCCTGTAGACACCGAGAAGGAGATGATCCCCAACGCCGGAATCTCCGTGGAAAGCGTTTGGCGGGGAGCCCTGGGGATGTTTTCACTTGTTTTCATCGCTTTCCTTTTCAGCAGCAATAGAAGAGCGATCAACTGGAAAACCGTAGGAGCAGGATTGACCGCACAGCTGCTTCTGGCCATAGGCGTACTGAAGATCAAGTTTGTACAGGATATTTTCGAATTTGTTGGAGGTATTTTCGTGCTTATCCTTGATTTTACGGCGGCAGGTAGTGAATTTCTATTGGGCGGCATGATGGATGTTGAAAGCTTTGGTTTTATCTTCCTCTTCCAGGTACTACCAACCATTATCTTCTTTTCGGCCCTCACCTCGGTGCTTTTCTACCTGGGAGTTATACAGATCGTTGTAAAGGGAATGGCCTGGGTACTCACGAAGTTACTGGGAATATCCGGCCCTGAAAGTTTAAGTGTCGCCGGGAACATCTTCCTGGGTCAAACAGAAGCCCCTCTTATGATCAAGGCGTATCTCGAAAGGATGAGCCGTTCTGAGATCCTCCTGGTCATGGTGGGCGGGATGGCTACCGTTGCAGGTGGGGTGCTGGCCGCATATATCGGGTTTCTTGGCGGTGACGACGCAGAGATGCGCCTGGTATTCGCAAAACATTTACTCGCTGCTTCTGTGATGGCAGCCCCAGGTGCCATTGTGGTTTCCAAACTGCTTTATCCGCAACAGGATAAGATCACCACAGACGTGGAGGTTTCCTCAGAGAAGATCGGGTCAAACATACTGGACGCCATTGCCAATGGTACGACAGAAGGTTTGCGCCTGGCAGCCAATGTGGCGGCTATGTTATTGGTATTCATTGCCTTTATCGCGATGATCAATTACGTCCTGGGTTGGGTTGGGGACTGGACCACCCTGAATGTCCTCCTGGCAGAAAATACTCCTTACGCCGGGCTCTCCCTCGAATCCCTGCTTGGGATGATCTTTGCACCACTCATGTGGCTCATAGGAGTGGCTACCGAAGATATGATGCTCATGGGGCAACTCCTGGGAATCAAACTTGCCGCAAGTGAATTTGTGGGTTATATACAACTGGCCGATCTAAAGAATCCCGCCAGTGCCTTAAGCTTCACCTATGAAAAATCGGTTATCATGGCTACCTATATGCTCTGCGGATTCGCTAATTTTGCATCCATAGGTATACAGATAGGAGGAATAGGATCCCTGGCTCCGGGTCAGCGAAAGACCCTTTCAGAGTTTGGAATGAAGGCGCTCATAGGGGGTACGATCGCATCGCTGCTTTCGGCTACCATTGCAGGGATGATACTTGGATAACTTCTGAAAAACTCCGGCTTCAATTAACTTTTTTATTCCGGGCAGTTTTCTATTTTTAGAGCTGAATGCTACGGGGACCATTCAGGATCTGAAAGTCCCGGTAAGTCATATCATATTGAAATCCTTTCATTTAAAAAAATCCTTTCCTGCGGAAGGTGACCGTTAGAAATGAAACAATACCACGACCTGATCAATCATGTACTCGAGACCGGGACCGAAAAGGGCGACCGCACCGGGACCGGAACCAAAAGTGTTTTTGGATACCAGATGAGGTTTGACCTCAGCGAGGGCTTCCCCATGGTGACCACCAAAAAACTGCATTTAAAATCCATTATCCATGAACTTTTATGGTTCCTCAAAGGGGATACCAATGTAAAATACCTGCAGGATCACGGGGTTCGCATCTGGAACGAATGGGCAGATGAAAAAGGGGACCTGGGACCTGTGTATGGACATCAGTGGCGCAACTGGAACAGCGAAGATATCGACCAGATAAAGGAAGTTGTGGAAACCCTGAAGAAGAATCCCAACAGCCGGCGGATGCTGGTGACCGCCTGGAATCCTTCAGTGCTGCCAGATACCTCTAAAAGTTTTTCACATAATGTTGCTAACGGGAAAGCCGCATTACCTCCCTGCCATGCATTTTTCCAGTTCTATGTCGCCAATGGAAAACTCTCCTGCCAGCTGTATCAGCGCAGTGCAGATATCTTCCTGGGAGTGCCATTCAACATTGCGTCCTATGCCCTGCTCACCATGATGATCGCGCAGGTTTGCGGATATGAAGCCGGGGATTTCATCCACACCTTCGGTGATGCCCATATTTACAACAATCATATGGAACAGGTAAAGCTGCAGTTATCGCGGGATTTTCGGGAATTACCCACCATGGAACTCAATCCGGAGGTCAAAGACCTGTTTGGATTTTCGTATGAAGATTTTAACTTAGTGAATTATAATCCGCACCCTGCGATCAAAGGACAGGTCGCGGTATAATACTAACTTAAATTTTTAGAATTATGAAGAAATTTCTTGTTATCGCCTGTTTTTTAGTCGGCGGAATGACGGCCGCACAAGCCCAGCAAACCTCTCCGGTATGGCCCGGTTGTGAAGGCAGTGAGAACTTAAAAGCATGTTTTAATCAGCAACTATCCAAACACGTACAGGAAAACTACGAATACCCCATGAATGAAGACAATGAATACGTCAGGGGAAAAGTAACCGTTTCTTTTGACATCGATGAAAATGGCGAGGTCGTGGTCAATTCTATTAAGGGATCGAAACCGGCAGTGAACGCTGCGGCAAGGGAAATGATCGAAAAAATTCCCGACATGAAACCCGGCACCCTGAACGGGGAACGCGACTCCCGAACCTTTACCGTCCCTTTTAATTTTTAACCTATTTAACCCCAATGAACATGAAAAACCTGTTTATAATGATCCTGCTTTTAACAGCAGCTTCGGGCTTTGGCCAGGAAGGAGTAAGCGTGAAAGGCAATACGCTAACTACAAAGGAGATCGCTCCTGTATGGCCCGGTTGCGAGGAAACTCCCGGCAAGGCATGTTTTAAAGCAAAACTTACCGAGCATTTGAAGGCCAACTATAAATTTCCGAAAGATGTAAACGGGAACATTATAAGAGGAAAGGCCGTCGTCTCTTTTCATATCAATGAAGAAGGAAAAGTAGAGATCCTGAAGGTCGAGGGACCTGAAAAACCGCTAAATCTGGAAGCCAGGCGTATCATAGAGGCGATCCCGAAAATGAAACCGGGAGAACGAGCAGGAAAACCGGTGCCTGTCAAATACACCGTACCCTTTACTTTTTAATACGGCCCTTAGTATTGTCTTAACAATTTGATTGGGATAAAATCGTAAATTTGAAGGAAACCATAATGGTTTCCTTTTTTTTTGATGTTTA
>JBEPWW010000196.1:0-5509 GCA_041642215.1 Salinimicrobium sp.
TGGAAATTTCTACCTCCTACCTATACTAAACTTCCCCCAATCTTCTAAAACACAGAAATCCAACACATTGCCTACAGACCTGTTCTTTCTGTTCCATCTCCTGTCTCTACCCCTTCTAGAACAGGCGGTGACAGGGAAAAAATTAGCCCGAAAATAAATAATTTAAAAAAAAATTTTGTTAACACCCTTTGTTTCAGATTTTTATATTATTTTTAACTTATTGTTTGCCCCCTTTGTAAGTTCCTGAAACCGATGGTTCGGAATATTGTTTTGATTCAGAAATCCTGTTATCAGAAATGAAGAAAGAAAATTACATTTTAGAAAACCAAGTAGTGAAAGGGGTTAACAGCTTGATTAACAGGTTCAAAGGTCTTGAGAATCAGGATTTTTTTCTCTGTATAACCAATCTTGATACTTTAAACATAGAAGCAACTAATTTAAAGGGAAGATCTTTTTTTAAGAAAGTTTTAGAAGAAGATGAGATCTTTGAAAACTCGATTTTTAACAAGATCATTCACCCCGAAGATCATACGCATTTCTTTAATATGTTAGGGTCGTGTCATTCTCTTCGGCCGGAACAGGGAAAAGATTTCCGTGCACGTGTGAAGGTTTCAGAAGGTACCTGGAAGAACTATCTTTTTAGTAATCGTATCTACACAGGTTTCCCGCAGCAAGAAGAAAAATATGCGATCAGCATCCTGCTGCCTGTGGAGTCTTCAGAAAGAACTTTAGGGGAGCATGGTATTTCCCGTGTGGAATCTCAAAATCATCTTCTGGAAAGCAGGAATAAATATAAAACACTGGTTAATTCCCTTGATGATGGGTATGGGGTCATCGAAATACTCTTTGATCCCGATAAGAACGCCATAGATTACCTATTTGTGGAAGTTAACCCTGCTTTCGAACAGCATGTTCGACTGGAAAACCCTGTGGGTAAGACCATTAAGGAATTCTCACCTGATCATAAACCTCAATGGTTCCAGGTGTTTGGAAATGTCGCCCTGAGCGGGAAATCCACAAGATTCCAAAAACTGGCAGAAGACCTTGATGAGACCTGGCTGGATGTTTATGCATTCCCTATTGGCACCAGAAATCAAAGGCAGGTGGCCATCTTATGTTCAGATATCACCCGCAGAAAAATAGCGGAAGAAAATCTGGGCAGGCTCAATACTTTGCTACAGAAAAAAGTAGACAAGAGCACCAAAGAACTGAAGGCCAATAATAAGATGCTGCAAATGGTCTTTGATTCGGTAAACCAGGGAATTTTTGTCCTTAAACCGCTTTTTGGAAGCAACGGGGACATCATGGATTTTATATATGTGCGGGTAAACGCCACAATAGCCAGATATTATAAACAAATCGAAATGGTGGGTTCAAATTTTCTGGAGCTTAATCCAGATGCTGCCAAAAGAGGGGTTTTTGAACTTTTCAAGCAAACCATGCTCACCGGCGAAAGAAAGGATTTTGAACTCGAGATCGAACGCAATGGAAAAAGCAGCTGGTATAGGGTGACTTCCCGCCGTCAACAAGGGCTGTTGATCAATACCCTGGAAAATATTACCGCACGCAGACAGAAGGCTCAGAATTTAAAGGAAAGCATCAGGTTTAAAAAACAACTTGTGCAGACTTCCCCTGATATTATTTTCATTTTTAACCTTATCGAGGAAAAAGTGAAATTCATGAACAGGAATCTGTCATCTGAACCGGGAATGACCAGAAAAGATATTGTGGGGATGCCATTGTTGGATATCATTCCTCTCATTCATCCTGAAGACCGGCAAAGAGCACTGGAATTCCATTTTAAACTCCTGGAATCTACAGACAGGGATATTGTGGATATTGAATTTCGGTTGAAAGTGAGAAAGAACAGGTGGGAATGTCATTATGCCCGCGGGAAGGTCTTTAAACGCTCCCAAAAAGGAAACCCTTATGAATATCTGGTTTTCCTGCGAAATGTCCAGGACCAGAAAATAACTCAGAAAGCACTCATTCATGCCGAAAAATTATCTATAAAGGGCGAAATGGCCCGCACGCTTGCCCATGAACTGCGTAATCCCCTCGCTAGCATTGGGGTTTCTGCTGACATCCTCGAAAAGAAAATTACCGAGAACCCAATAGGCCTGAACAATTATGTGGACATCATAAAAAGAAGTGCAAAAACCCTTAACCAGCTGGTCACAGATCTTCTTACTTCTTCCAATTACTCCCCGGCTGCATTAAAAAAATGTTGCCTGGCCGAGACTACAGACCTGGCCCTGAAAGAAGCAGATGACCGCATTTATCTCACCGGGATAACGGTAATCAAAAAATACAAAAAACCAAAATTCATCTATGCTGACAAGGGCAAGTTAAAGATCGCACTTTTAAATATAATTGTAAACGCCAGTGAGGCCATGACCCCACATGAAGGAATCCTTAGCCTGGATATCAGGAAAAAAGACGATCATTACATCCTGAGTATCAACGACAATGGTTGTGGTCTTGAAAAGGAACAAATGGATCGGCTATTTGATTCCTTTTATACCAGAAAACCTGATGGTGTCGGGATTGGGTTAAACTCGGTCAAAAATATTCTGCAGGAGCATGAAGCTTCCATTGAAGTAAAAAGCACTCCAAAAAGGGGCACAACCTTCTATCTCTCCTTTGACTGCTATGAAAAAACCGAAGGAAGTTAGAAGAAGCCTACACAATAAAAGGTATTTATTACTATCTTCGGAACATGCTTCCGGAGCAGAAGTTCCCGGAATAATTTAAAAAAGCTATTCTACCATGGGGATAATAGATTCCATCGGCAATCGGGTAATGAAGCAGAGGTTGCATCGATTACATCATAATATGAATAACCCCCATGACGTTCAGCAAGAAGTTCTACATCAGCTTATAGGAAAAGCAAAGAACACCGTTTACGGCAAGGAACATGGTTTTGGCAGTATAAAGAACCATCGACAGTTTAAGGAACAGGTTCCCCTGGTGAGTTATGAAGACCTGATGCCTTATCTCTCCCGGATCTTGCAGGGTGAGTCTAATATTCTGTGGCCCACAAAAATAAAATGGTTCGCAAAATCTTCGGGCACCACCGGTACAAACAGCAAACTTATTCCGGTTTCCCCTGAAGGTCTGGAGCAATGCCATTATCAGGGAGGAAGGGATATGCTGGCCTTATACATCAACAATTATCCCGATGCCAAACTGTTTTCTGGAAAAAACCTTTCTATTGGCGGAAGCCAGGAGAATAATTTCACCAATAGGAATAACGGCTTCTACACGGCTAATATTTCAGCAATAGTAATGAAGAACCTTCCTTTCTGGGCCCAATTGGGAAGAACCCCCGGTCTGGAAGTGACCATGATGAATGACTGGGAAGAGAAGATCAAAATGATCGCCGAGATCACCACCAAACAAAAAGTGAGCAGTCTCGCCGGCTCCCCCATGTGGATGCTTTTGCTTTTACAACATATTATCAAAGAAAAAAATATAAGATATATACAGGATGTGTGGCCAGATCTCGAAGTTTTCTTTCATGGCTCTGTTTCTTTTGCCCCGTATCGGCCATTATTCGAAGACCTCGATAGGGATAAAAGCCTAAGATATCTTGAGATCTATAATGCCACTGAAGGTTTCTTTGCCCTACAGGATCAAACAACTGATACCTCCCTCCTGTTGATGCTCAATTACGGGATCTATTACGAATTCATTCCCGAAAAAGAATATCATACAGAGGATCCTCACATAATCCCCCTGAGCGAAGTGGAAGTGGGGAAAAAATATTCAATGGTCATCTCTACTAACTCCGGTTTATGGAGATATAAAATCGGTGACACTGTAAAATTTACAAGCACCAATCCATACAGATTCGTAATAAGCGGCAGGACCAAACATTGTATCAATGTATTTGGGGAAGATCTTTTTGCTGAACATGCCGAAAAAGCATTGGCAGAAACCTGTAAAAAAACCGGGGCTGTCCTGCAGAATTTTACTGCCGCCCCCTATTTTTATGACCAGCGGAAAAAGGGTTACCATGAGTGGCTGGTGGAATTCCACCGTTCCCCCCGGGACCTGAAAGTCTTTTCACAGATCCTGGATAGAGAACTGGGAGAATTAAATGAGGATTACAGAGAGAAGCGAATGAATGATATTGCCATTGAACAGCCGCTTGTAAGGGAACTGCCCACAGGAACTTTTTATGAATGGCTGAAGCGTAAAAAGAAACTTGGGGGACAACATAAAGTTCCCGAACTCTCCAACACCAGGGAGATCGTGGAAGAACTGATCAGCCTAAGCAGATCCATTTCGCCACAGATCAAAAGCAACTAAGAAGAATTCCTTTTTGGCTCTTTAGCTTCCCAAAATACTATTAAAGGTTTTAAACCTGCCGGTGAAGATTTGTATTAAAGAAGAAATTCGTAAAAAATGAAATATGTATTATATCATTCGGGATTAGAGGATCATGAAAACATTTTTGAGAAACTTAGGAAACATGCCCATGACGGGAATATTGTAGCTGAATTCCACGAAACCAATGCTACTCACGAGGACCGGCCTGAGTTGCAAAAAGCCCTTCAAAAATGCCGGGATACAGGAGCCATGCTCCTTGTCCTTAACCTTTCTGAAGTGGGAAATACAGATGCCACTGAAAAGGACGGGGTGAAGATCAAACATATCACCTGATCCTTGCTCCTATTCTGTTACCAGCCGGTCCAGAAGCTTTCTAAAATTTCCGTCGTTCCAATTGGCAGCCCCTGTTTTATCCACCACAATTTCCCCAGTTCTTGAGATAACATACGTAGTTGGGAGGCTATTTGATCTCAACCGGGACGGAGGCATGGTCTGCGGTATAAAAACCGGCAGGTCATAGTCATGTTTGTTCAGGAAATTCTGAAGCTTTTGCGCCTCTTCTGAAGAGACAAAGTAAAAATCCACTTTTTCAGCATAATCATTGTACAGGTCCTGAAATGAAGGCATTTCTGCAATACATGGCGGGCACCAGGTTGCCCAAAGGTTCACGATGATCACCTCTCCTTTGGATTGCATGAAGCTAACGGGTCTTTGATCCAGGTCCACCAGCCCCCAATTATAGGTGTCAATCTTCTCCCGGTCATCTTCAGAAACTTCTGAAGGGCTGAACGCGATAATCCTGTTCAAGGCGACCTGAATGGGAGTACGGGTTTGAGGGATTATCAACAGGACGATGAAGATTATAAGGAGTAAGTTCGACCAGTTCTTCTTCAGGAATTTCATTTTCTATACAACTTGGTAATAGGCAAATCTATGATTAATCTGTCAAAAATGAGGCAAAAAGCCTGCCTCCTTTTAATATCCTGCGACGACAGGATTTTTTCAATATTTAGTATCTTAGGGCAAAATTTTATTTAAGATGATAAAACCAGTTAAAATACCAGTCAAAACCAGCCTTGGAATATTCACGGCCATGCTGATGGCAGGTTGCGGGAATCAATCGGCAACCTCTCTTCCATCAGCTGAAAATCAACCAGTTCAAGCACAAACCATG
>JBEPWW010000197.1:0-5508 GCA_041642215.1 Salinimicrobium sp.
CAGCGTGAAAGTATTTTCTCCAAAAGCAGGGATCCCTGTATTGATGAAAATTGAAAACAATGACGATCCAAATATTTTTATGGAAGTTTTTGTGAATACCACCAAAGAAAATCAGTGGGAAGAACTAGTTTTCGATTACTCAGGACTAGATACTTCTCAAGGGTATGGAAAAGTCATTATGTTCTTTGAATTCATAGAAGGGGTTCCTGGAGATGGTTCAACCTACTATTATGATGATATTCAACTCATAAACTAAAATTTTATAAAATGAAAAATAATATTATAAATATTGCCCTTTCGGTCTTCATGCTGGTGTTTTATACCAGCTGTGTGGATGACGATTTCGATTTTGGCGAGCTTAGCAACCCTACGAATCTTAGCGTTTCCACGCAGGTTGTTGGACAAAGTGAGGAGGAACCTTTTGGAGATGGTTCAGGTGAAGTGGTTTTCAATGCCTCTGCAGATGGAGCCATGACCTATAAATACATTTTTGAGAACGGAAGTTCAATAACTACTCCGAGTGGGGAATACACCCACCAGTTTTCACAAACGGGAACTAATATTTACGCAGTTACTGTTATTGCCTATGGACCCGGCGGTACTGCCAGTTCTGCTTTGACTGAAGTAGAAGTGCTGGTTACTTATGAGCCACCACAGGATCTAATTGACAAATTAGTGGGTAAGGAATGGCGTATTAAATCAGAAGTTCCTGGTCATTTTGGATTAGGACCTGTAGGAGGTGTGGTTCCTTCAGAGTGGTACGGTGCCGGTCCAGAAGAAAAAGCAGGTAGAGGTATGTACGATGACCGTTATATCTTTAACGCAGATGGTACTTTCACCCATATTACTGACATTAACAGTGGGGATGAAACTGGAACTATATTTGGCAGAACCGCTTTTATTGATGAGATAGCCTCATGTTCTGATTGTGTAACCGAGTCCGACGGAAATGATATTCTGAATGTACCATATTCTAATTATACTGAAAATTGGTTCATCACAGCCCCTGGAGGTGTTGAGACCCTTAACCTTACTGGAGACGGATTTATTGGTTACTATGTTGGTGGAGATCATAAATATGAAATTTGGGATCGCTCAGGTAATGATTTAGTGCTTAGAACTACAGATGGTGCTGGAGCACTTGATTGGTGGTTTATTATTACTTCAGAACCCAAAGGAAGTACGGCTGAATCAGAGGAATTTCAAAGCCAGTATAACTCCCTGCTTTGGGAAGATGATTTTGAAACCGGTTCTCTGGATACAGGTATCTGGAACATTGAAACGGGTAACAACAATGGCTGGGGGAATAACGAACTTCAGTATTATACGGGGGATAATGTTGCAGTAGCCGATGGAAATCTGGTGATCACCGCTAAAGCTGAATCTTCAAACGGATTTGATTATACCTCATCCCGAATTACTACTAAGGATAATTTTAATTTCACGTACGGCAGGGTAGAAGTACGGGCCAAATTGCCCGGTGGCGAGGGAGTATGGCCGGCTGCCTGGATGTTGGGTTCCAATTTTGATGAAGTTGGTTGGCCTGATTCCGGGGAGATCGATATCATGGAGTATGCCGGTAAGGATCCAAACCTGGTTCATGGAAGTCTGCACTACCCCGGAAATTCCGGTGGAAACGCCATTACGTCCACTACGACTGTGGACAATGCTGAAACTGAATTCCACTTGTATTCTGTGGAGTGGACGCCAGAAAATATCTATTTCTTAGTAGACAATGAGGTGTTCCATTCTGTAGAGAATACTTCTGATCTGCCTTTCCACCATGATTTCTTCCTCATCCTGAATGTAGCCATGGGAGGAACTTTTGGAGGTGATGTTGACCCTTCCTTTACTGAATCATCCATGGTGGTCGATTACGTGAAGGTGTTCCAGGCATAGAGTAGTTCTTAGCCACAAACTTTTGTTAATCTCCAGGGGGGCGAAACGCTCCCCCTGGAATTTACTTGCCTACAATGAAAAAAATAAGCTTATTAATTATATGTTTTTTTGGAACCTTCTCAGTTCAGGCGCAATCTATCGGGATTCCGAGTGCTGTTGAGAATGTGGAAAAGAAAGTGGACTCTGTACTGGCCTTAATGACCCTGGAAGAAAAGGTAGGACAGCTGGTCCTGTACAACGGGAGTTGGGACCTTACCGGCCCGGCTTCTGATGTTGATAATCAGGAGAAAGAGGAAAATCTCAAAAAAGGCATGGTAGGAGCCATGCTTAACGTCCTTTCTGTAGAGGCCACCACCGAAGCCCAGAAGATGGTCATGGAAAACTCCCGGTTAAAGATCCCTTTGATGTTTGGCTATGATGTGATCCACGGTTATAAGACCATGTTTCCCGTGCCGCTGGGGGAGACTGCCAGCTGGGACCTGCAAGCCATGGAAGAAACAGCGCGGATTGCTGCTTTAGAATCTGTTGCTGAAGGGGTGAACTGGACCTTTTCCCCTATGATCGATATTTCCCGTGATGCCCGTTGGGGCCGTATCATGGAAGGTTCCGGGGAAGATCCTTACCTGACTGCGCAGGTTGCGGTTGCCAAGATCAAAGGCTACCAGGGAGAAGATCTTTCAGATCCTAAAACCATCGCTGCGACTGCGAAACATTTTGCAGGATATGGGTTTGCGGAAGCCGGTCGTGACTACAATACGGTACATATAGGGGATAACGAACTGCACAATACCATTTTACCGCCCTTTAAAGCGGCTGCAGATGCCGGGGTGGCTACCTTCATGAATTCCTTCAATGACCTGGATGGTACACCCGCCACCGGAAGCAAGTACCTGCAGCGCGATATCCTGAAAGGAGCCTGGGACTGGAATGGTTTTATGGTTTCAGACTGGGGATCGATCACAGAGATGGTAGATCACGGTTTTGCTCGTGACAGGAAACACGCTGCTGAAATTGCCCTTAAAGCCGGGAGTGATATGGACATGGAAGGCGGAGCCTATGAAATTGGACTTGCAGAGTTAGTTAAGGAGGGGAGTCTGGATGAAGACCTTATTAATGATGCGGTAAGAAGAGTGCTTCGCGTGAAATTTAAAATGGGCCTTTTTGAAGATCCTTACCGCTATTCTAACCCTGAGATGGCCGGGCGCATTGATTATCAGGAACATCGTGAGGTGGCCAGGGATGTGGCAAGGAAATCCATCGTTCTACTAAAGAATGAAAACAACCTATTGCCCCTTAATTCGACCATAAAGAGCATAGCGGTTATCGGACCACTGGCTGATGATAAAGACACGCCAATCGGGAACTGGAGGGCACAGGGGGAAACCGATTCTGCCGTCTCCCTTCTTGAAGGAGTGAAAAACGCGGTTGGTAAAAATGTTAAAGTAAGTTATGCCAAAGGTGCCGATCTTGGAGTAGGGGAGCGTAGCTTCCTGATGCCACTGGAGATCAATAAAACCGACAGATCGGGATTTGCTGAAGCGATTAAAAAAGCTAAAAATGCAGATCTGGTCATCATGGCCCTGGGCGAGGACGCCTTCCAGTCGGGAGAAGGCCGTAGCCAGGTGAATATCGATCTGGCAGGATTACAGCAGGAGTTGCTGGAAGAGATCCATAAGGTGAACCCGAATATGGTGCTGGTATTGATCAATGGCCGGCCCCTGGAGATCACCTGGTCTTCAAAAAATGTTCCTGCTATTGTAGAGGCATGGCAGCTGGGAACTGAAAGCGGGAACGCCATTGCCGATGTGCTTTTTGGCAAGTACAATCCTTCAGGGAAACTCCCGGTCTCCTTTCCGCGCGCAGTAGGGCAGGAGCCGCTTTATTACAACCAGAAGAATACGGGACGGCCCAGTAACCCCACGCATGTGACCTATTCGGCTTATACAGATGAAAGGAATGACGCGCTGTATCCATTCGGTTTCGGGCTTAGCTACAGCAGTTTTGAATATGGGAATCTGCAGCTTTCTTCCGAAGAAATGGATGCTGAAAACGAACTGACTGTTACCATCCCGTTGAAGAACACCGAAAAAGTAAAAGGAAAAGAAGTCGTTCAGTTATATTTGAGGGATATGGTAGCAAGTACTACCCGCCCGGTAAAAGAACTGAAAGCTTTTGACCTGGTTGAACTGGAACCGGGAGAAATAAAAGAGGTTAGCTTCACCATCACAGATGAGATGCTGCAGTTCTATAATGCCGACAGGGAATGGACTTCAGAAGAAGGAGAATTTGAGGTCATGGTTGGGGGCAATTCAAGAGACCTGAAAAAGGCGAAATTCTATCTAAACAAAAAAGATAAAAAGCTTTAAAAACGGCATTTTCACCACTGCTTTATTCGGAAGAAGTTTTATATAGATTATCTTAAAGTAATTGAATTATGAAAAACCTGTTGAAAATATCATTTTTGGCGCTCGTGATTTCCGGAAGCCTGGAGGCTCAGGAATTCCAGCCCACAAGTACAGATACCGTATTCTTTGATGATTTCTCCGGAAGTTCACTCGACCGGGAAAAATGGAACGTCATGGGAACCGACTTTTGGGTGAACAACGAGCAGCAGATCTATGTGGATTCTTCTGCAACTGTTTTCACCGTGAAAGGAGCCGAGGCCCGGGGAGTTGAAAATGCCCTCATTTTAAAGGCTCAATACAGCCCCAACTATATCAATTACCGTGATAATGATTTTGACTTCATCTCCGGAAGGATCAATACCCGCGATAAGGTCATGTTCACCTACGGTACTGCGGCTGCCAGGATGAAATTACCGGAAGGCTCTGGCTACTGGCCTGCATTTTGGGCTTTAGGTGGCGGCGACTGGCCCGATACCGGCGAGATCGACATCATGGAATACGTGGGGGAGACAGACTGGATCGGGGTGGCATTGCATGGACCCGGGTACTCGGGGGAAACGCCGTTGGTCAACAAATTTTTCTTTCCCGAAGGCGAAGACGTGACCGACTGGCACGTATATTCGGTAGACTGGACACCCGAAGGTTTTAATTTTAGAGTGGACGGCAGGTTGATCTACAGGGTCACCAAACCCATGGTGGAACATTACGGGAGATGGGCCTTTGACAACCCGAAATTCCTTATCCTGAACCTCGCTTTGGGAGGGGCATATCCCTATAAAACAAACGGAGTGGAAGAGCCCTATAACGGACTTCCCGCATCAACCGTAGATCTGATCAAAGAAGGAAAAGCCGAAGTGCTGGTAGACTGGGTGCTGATCACTCAATAATATGATATCAACCCTTTCAAAGAAAAATACACTGAAATTTCTACGCTTTAGGAATAGAATTAGCCCAGATCCTCTTCAAAAGTCACCTTTTTGAAGAGGATCTTTTTATTGGTTTAAACGAAATGCTCTTCTCATCCCTTTACAGGTTATAGGCCTGAAAAGGCTTCTTCTTAAAAAAAGTCTCGTTTCCTGGCTCTTGTAGTGAGGGATTTTAATTTAGATTTCTTCTTTCAATAAAAAACCGTTTCAAAAGTTCTGAAGCTTCCTCCTCTAAAATGCCACTTTTCACCCTTGTTTTGGGGTGCAGCTTTGTTCCC
>JBEPWW010000198.1:0-4022 GCA_041642215.1 Salinimicrobium sp.
TATTCTTGCCCATAACCATCCTTCTGGAAATCTTAACCCCAGTAGTGCAGACAAACAATTGACACTTAAATTGAAGACAGGGGGAGAAAGCCTTGATATTAAAATCCTTGATCATGTTATTGTGACCGAGAAATCCTATTTTAGCTTTGCCGATGAAGGCCTGCTCTAAAATAAACCTGCAGTTATGCTGTTAATCTATACCCAAACCATCACTCCCAGGATCACCTATACATTTAAGCATATTTGCACCCATATTCTGGGTATATCCATCAAATTCACATCAAAAATTGAGGAATTTATCGCTCATGAAGGGATGAAACTCTCCTATGGAAAGCAAAACCTGGGGAATGAGATTTTTATTCAAAACGTAGATCTTTTACTGGAGCAGGGGTTGAGTGATATAGAAATAAAGGTGCAGGAATGGGAGGATGTTTCCTGCTTTTTTGGTGTTTCTGAGAACAGCTCCATTCCATTCGATATTTTTGCGGCCTCATTTTACCTGCTGAGCCGGTACGAAGAATATCTGCCTCATGTCAAAGACCGTGAAGGAAGGTTTCCGGCTTCTGAAAGTCTTGCATATCAGGAAAGCTTTTTGGATGTTCCGGTCATAGATGTGTGGGCATTGAAATTCAAGAAAATACTTCAAAGAAAATTTCAAGATCACGATATGCCGGAGAGGAAGTTTTCGACAGAAAATATCATTTCGGTCACCGAAGCCTTCTGTTACAGGAAGAAAGGTGTGGTTCGGGCGCTTGTTGGTTTTTTCCTCGATCTGGTCCAGCTAAAACCAAAATATCTTATTGATCGCATAAAGGTGATGCTAAGGATGAAAAAAGATCCCTATAATACCTTTGACGATATAATAGACTTTTTGAAAAGATATAAGGTGCCGATGAAATTCATGTTTCAGCTGAGTGATTTCTCAACCTATGACCGCAATATCAACCACAATAGGCTGGAGCTGCAAAGCCTTATAAAATCCGTGGCAGATTATGCAGAAGTAGGTCTCCAGCCTGGTTATTATGCCAATCAGGAGATAAAAATTTTAAAGGATGAAAAATACAGGCTGGAGGCGATCCTTAAAAGACCCGTCACGAGTGCGCTTAACAGCAAGTATAATTTACTTCTACCCGATACCTATAATAATATGGCTGAACTGGAGATCAATAATGATTATTCGATGGGCTTCCCGGAAGCTTTTGGGTTTAGGGCCGGGACCTGCACCTCTTTTCTATTTTACGATCTTAACTTTGAAATTACCACTCCTTTACAGGTGCACCCTTATGCGATAAATATAGAAGCCGCTAAACATCTCACCGAAACAGAGATCGAGTATAAGGTGCGTGAGATCAAAAGGCAGGTAAAAGTTGTAGGGGGGGAGTTGATCTCTGTTTTTACCAACAGGGATTTTTCAGAATACGCCAATGCCAGGCGAAATTATTTAATTTTACGCAACATCAATGAAATTCACTAATATAGAACACATATTTTTTGATCTTGACCATACCCTATGGGATTTCGACAGGAATTCGGGGCTGGCTTTTCATACCATTTTTAAAAAGAATAAGATAGGGGTAGGGGTGCAGGATTTCCTGGAAGTATATTCGCCTATTAACGCCGGTTACTGGAAATTATACAGCGAGAACAGGGTTTCCCAGACGCAATTGCGGTATGGCCGGCTTAGAGACAGTTTTGATAAGATGAAGATCAACGTGACAGATGAGCAGATCGAGCTTTTATCTGTAGATTATATAACACACCTGCCAACCAACAATATCCTTCTGGAAGGGGCTGTGGAGATCCTGGAATATCTTAAACCAAAATATAAGCTGCACATCATTACCAACGGCTTTGAAGAGGTGCAGCATAAAAAGCTGAAAAATTCAGGTATTTCGGGTTTTTTCCAGACTATTACCACTTCTGAAGATGCCGGAGTGAAAAAACCCCATCGTCTCATTTTTGATAAAGCCCTGGAGAAAGCGGAGGCTTCAATAAATAACAGTCTTATGATAGGGGACAATTTTGAAGCAGATATCCTGGGAGCCCGTGAAATCGGGATGCAGGCCATCCTGTACAATTATTACGGTAAAAATTTTGCTCCTGAATATCCTCAGGTTGTTAAAATGAGAGAATTAGAAGCTTTTTTATGACAATAAAAGTTCAGGCTGCACGTTTGCCTTACAACGAATAAAAGCCCCTTAATTACCTGCCCCTAATGAAATACCTTTTATTGCCCCTCCTTCTGCTCTTTACCTCCTGTGTGAAAGATGTTGATTTTGATCAGTATAGTGAGATCGCTGTATCTCCCACGGTTGCGATAGACCTGGTATATGTCTCCCTGTCCACCCCCGATTTTATGAAGGTGGAAGCTGCAGCTCCTTTAAGCTTTAAAGAAGAGGTGCAGCTGGATTTTGAAGAATATGATTTTATTCAAAAAGATCTGGTGAAAATCCAGTTGGAATTCAACTATCTCAATACATTTCCTCAAAAGTTCCAGAGCACCATTCGTTTCATGGCGGGAAAAAAGACGGTTAAATATACAGTACCGGTAGAAATACCTGCGGGTAGTCCTTTGGAACCACAGGTTATTGAGTTGGTAGAAGTAATTGAAGGGAAAGAGCTGGAAATAATAAAACATTCTTCCAGGATGACCATTGAACTGGAGATGGAACCCAATACGCAACAAATAGAAGGAGAGCTGGAGCTAAGGGCCAAAGCATTGTATACTTTCGAATTGTAGTAGTGGATGAAATTCATTTTGTTCCTTTTTTTTGCAGGCTTTGCTACCGTGGTCTTTTCCCAGAACAAGCAAATGCTTTATAACTTTAATGATCTCCCCCAAAATTTAAGATCCAATCCCGGGGCAGAGACTAATTTTGATATGCACGTGGGGGTGCCGCTGTTCTCTCAGGTGCATTTTTCTGCAGGTTCCTCCGGAGTGAATCTGCATGATATCTTTCAGGAAGGAGGGGAGTCCATAAACGATCGTATTAGCAGTTCTCTTCATAGCCTGTCCAACCGGGATTTCTTTGTAGTGAATGAACAGCTGGAGCTGCTCTCGCTGGGATGGCGGGATGGGAAACGCCGGTACTACTCAGTAGGGATTTATCAGGAAACAGATGCTTTTGTATATTTTCCCAAAGACCCTGCATTATTAATCTATGAGGGAAACAGGGATCATGTAGGCCGCAAGTTCAACTTTTCTGATGTGGCCTTCACGGCTGAAGTCATCAATGTTTTCCATATGGGTCTAACCAATTATTATTCAAAAGATCTTAACTACGGTTTTCGGGCAAAAGCCTATTCAGGAATATTGAATGTACAGAGTTTAAATAACACCGGGTATTTCAGGACGGTCACTTCCGGACCTAACGGCACTAATAATCATGTAATTAGAGGGGTGGATATTACGGTGAACACCTCAGGATTATCGGCGCTGGAGCCTTCAGGAGCAGAAGCCGGTGACGGAGGTCAGGATCTCCGTCTTATGGCGCAGAACGCCTTCTTTAAAGGAAATCTGGGTCTGGGGCTGGATGCCGGGTTCACCTGGTATCCCGCAGAGCAATACCGGGTGACAGGGAGCATTCTGGATATTGGTTTTATCTGGCATGAAAAGGATGTGGAATCGTATAGGTACTATGGGGATTTCGAGACCCGTGGAGTAGAATTCATTTTTCCCGGTACCGGGGAGAGCCAACCCGGTTCGGGAAATGAATTAGGTGCCCTGGGCGAAAACCTGCTGGAAGAAACTTTGCAGAACGCTTATGTTTCCTGGCGTCCTGTCAAGTTGAACGCTTCACTGGATTATGGTTTTGAGGAGGACCATGAGCCGTGTAACTGCCGAAAACCCACCGGTAGGAGAAGGTATTTTAACCATCTTGGATTTCAACTTTTTGCAATGAAGCGTCCCAGGGGACTGGTGCAGGCCGCCACTTTTTCTTTTGATCGCAGGTTCTCCAGGTTTTTTCGTGGAAAAGTCACTTATACGGCAGATTCCTTTTCCTTCTCTAATATAGGGTTGT
>JBEPWW010000198.1:4032-5486 GCA_041642215.1 Salinimicrobium sp.
GTAGATTTAGTAATTTAACCCTGTACCTTGCTGCAGATAACCTACTGGACTACCCTAATCTGGCAAAGGCAAATAATGCTTCCCTACAGATAGGTGTCCAGTTCATATTTAATAGAGAATGAAAAAATTAATTTTTGGAATACTCCTTCTTGTAGGTTTTCAGGCAACTATGCAGGCACAGGATCTTGATGAATATAGGTACATAAAGGTGCCGGAAAAGTTTGAGTTCCTTTCTGAAGAAAACCAGTACCAGCTGAACGAGCTTACTGCCTTTCTTTTTGAAAAGTACGGGTTTAATGTGCTATACCGCGAAGACACCCCAGCGGGAACAGATCCCTGCGAGATACTACGTGCAGATGTAGAGAACCAGTCTGGATTTTTACAGTCAAAAGTTAAAGTCCATCTACGGGATTGTCACGATCAGGTCGTATTCTCCTCACGGGAGGGTAAAAGCAGGGAGAAGGATCGTAAAGCTTCCTTTCATGAGGCTTTACGGGATGCTTTTCAGTCTGTGGAACAGGTAAAGTATAATTATTCACCTGCGGAAGTCATCGTACAAACGGTAATCCCGCCTGAAGAAAGAAAAGAAATTTCGGAAGCAGCAGAAGAAAGGAATCAAGAGCAGGGGGATCTGGCTGCTGAATCTCCCAGGTTCCTTAGGGATACGATCGAATATCGCATAAAGAAGACCGCTCCAGGGTATGAACTTATTAGAGGGGGTGAGCAGGTCGCGATCCTCGTAAAGTCATCTGGAGGAGACCACTTTTTATTCACTTCAGAACTACTGCAGGGTAGTGCTTACTTTGATCTCGAAGGAAATTTGGTAGTAGAATATATAGATCCCGCGAGCAATGAATTACGCTCTGTACAATACATGAAGATGGATTAGTACCCGTACTTATCTTTCCATCTTTTTTTCAGGAATTCCCTTTGTTGCTGTTCCCGTTGATTGTTGCCGGGCTTGTAAAACGTGGTATTGGAGATCTCCTTGGGAAGGAATTCAGCAGCGGCGAAATTGTTTTCATAATTATGTGCGTACTTGTAATCATTCCCATAGCCCAGATCTTTCATTAGTTTCGTTGGAGCATTCCTAATAGCCAGAGGTACGGGGAGATCCCCTGTTTTCTTAACCATAGCCTGAGCTTCATTGATGGCCATATAAGAGGCATTGCTCTTTGCTGAAGTCGCGAGATATATAGTGCACTGGCTTAGAATGATCCTTGCTTCGGGGTGACCAATAGTGGAGACAGCCTGGAAAGCGTTGTTCGCCATGATAAGAGCCGTGGGATTGGCATTACCAATGTCTTCGCTGGCAAGGATAAGCAGCCGCCGGGCTATGAACTTTACATCTTCCCCACCTTCAATCATCCTGGCCAGCCAGTACACCGCTGCGTTTGGATCACTCCCCCTGATAGATTTTATAAAAGCGGAAATGATATCATAATGCTGTTCCC
>JBEPWW010000199.1:0-5447 GCA_041642215.1 Salinimicrobium sp.
CTGAATCTTAGTTTCCAAAGCAGGCGTCAAATGTATGGCGGTAGTTACTTTTGCTACCTGAACCCCATTCATTTCATTAAACAACAGGTTGTATTTTGCAGCTACAAGGGCCAACAAATCTATCCGGTTGTTCTCTATAAGCACACCGAATAATCCAGTCGTCATTCCATTTACATCTTTAAAAATCTCAGTTAGGGCGTTTTTCTTAGCCTCCGTTTTAATCACCGGACTTTTTAGAAAAACTCTTAGATCATCACTATCGGCAATGGTCTTTTTGATAAGGAGCATATCCCCATTTACTTCCTTCGAAAGATTTTTATCCTTTGCCAGGCTAATAATAGCTTTGGCGTATCTTAAAGCTGCTCTGTTTCCTTGCATCTTATTAGTTTAAGGTCACATCATTGAGAATATCGTCAACCAGCTTTTCTTGTTTGGCTTTGGTTGAAAGTTCCTCTCTTAATACTTTTTCTGCAATTTCAACAGACAAAGTAGCTACCTGATTCTTAAGATCTGCTAGCGCTGCGTTCTTTTCATTCTGAATAGTAGCTTTAGCGCTAAGTATCATTTTATCTCCTTCTTTCTGGGCTTCTTCCTTAGCCTCAGTGATCATTCGTTCCTTAATCTCTCTGGCTTCCCGGATCATATTATCACGTTCAATTCGGGCCTCCTTCAGCAGTTTCTCATTATCAGCCTGAAGGTTTTGCATTTCTTTACGGGCATCCTCTGCAGATTGCAGTGCATCCTGAATACCTTGCTCTCGTTCATTTAATGCATCCAGAATTGGCTTCCATGCGAATTTCTTCAGCAAAAGTACTAACACAACCAGTATGGCTATCTGCCAAAAGAACAGTCCAAAAGAAAAATCGTTAATTAACTTTTCCATATTCTATATGATTTCTTCTATCGTTTAATTTGTAATAATTCAAGCTTTGCAGCCAACCGCCGCAAAGCTTGAATGTTAATTTGACTAGGCCGCGAAAAGTGCAGCAAAAGCAACTCCTTCCAAAAGTGCAGCGATAATAATCATTGCAGTCTGGATCTTTCCAGCCGCTTCCGGCTGACGTGCAATTCCTTCCATTGCTGAGCTACCAATCTTACCAAGACCGAAACCGGCTCCAATAATGATAATACCAGCTCCAATCATGCTTAAATCTAAGGCTTCCATACTTACTTATTAAAAATTAAACTTACTCTTACTTATTTATAAATTCTATAATACCGGGATATCTTCATTATCGGCAGGATGATGATCATCATGCTCCTCCACAGCCATTCCTATATACAATGAACTTAACAAGGTGAAAATATAGGCCTGTAGAAAAGCAACCAGTAATTCAATCACCGAAATGAAAATGGTGAACCCGAAAAATGCCGGTCCCGCAATCCAGTTCTGGAACACCACTATAAGCCCCAGCAAGGTCATCACGATGATATGCCCGGCCGTCATGTTCGCGAACAAACGGATCATTAAGGAAAAAGGTTTGATAAATATTCCCAGTAGCTCTATAGGCGCAAGCATGATCTTCATGGGAACCGGAACACCAGGCATCCAGAAAATGTGCTTCCAGTAGTCTTTGTTTCCGCTAAACTGCACGATAAAGAAGGTGGCAATCGCAAGGGCAAAAGTAACGGCGATATTTCCGGTCACGTTCACTCCCAGCGGTGTCATCCCCAGCAGGTTCAATATCCAGATGAAAAAGAAAACAGTTAATAAGAACCCGGTATATTTCCGGTAGTTCTTACCAATGTTAGGCTTGGCGATCTCATCGCGCACATAGATGACCAGTGGCTCAAGAACACGCCCAAATCTCCTTGGCAGGGGTCCTTTCTTGTAGTTCCTTGCCAGGGAAGTAAACAATACAAACATGAGGATCGCAACGATCAACATGAATAAAACGTTCTTTGTAATTGAAAAATCCAGAGGACGATCATTGGCCGGAAAGCCCTTTTCATCGTAAGCAATGCTACCCTCTGCATCTGTTTTGTAGATCTTACTGTGGTACAAACGGTAATGCTGCCCGTCTATCTCCACAAGGTCTTCCCCATGATGGAACCTTCCTGAAGAAAATACCTTAAGCCCGTCATCCCAGATGATCACAGGCAGGGGAAACCCCACGTGCTCTCCCGTCTCTCCGTCTGACCAAAAGGTCATATAATGGGAATCCTGAAGGTGGTGATCAATATACTCCTGAATCTCCTCTCTAGTATCCACTTTCCCGCCAGCTTCCTGTTCAGGGTCTGCTGCAGCCTGTGCATCAAATGATACCGCCACTAAAAGGCAGGCTAAAAAAAATCTCAGAATGTTTTCTTTTCGCATTTTCAGGTAAATTTCAGTCCTCTAATTCGGCTGCAAATGTACACAATAAAATAAAAATATATACCCTAAGGACGCGAATAGTTTTTAAAGCCCGAAAAACCTCCAATTAACTGTCTTTACTGAAGTTAGCGTTATTAAGAATCTTTATGACATAAGAAATTTCTACAATAACCCCCACCACATATGGGATAAAAAAATGCAGAAATACTGATTTATCGATACTGAAATCTGAAGTTTTGATCAGGTAGATGAAAATTCCTAGTTTAACGAAACTGCCGGCAAGAAAAATGAACCCCAGAAGTTCCTTTAACTGTTCACTTGCCAAAATAATGGTACTGGTGAAAAGGAACGTGATGCCCATATTGAACTTATAGGCAAAATTAATGAGCTCCAGAGACTCCCGGGGGTACAGATAGGAATATATATAGGCATGAATGCCGTAACTCACTCCACCTGCCAGAGACAGGGTGATAATAAATCTCAAAAGGTTCTGTAGCATGTATCGCTATTTGTCAAATCGTTTTAATTGCTGTAAAACCACAATAATGGAAGCAACCAGGCCGAAAAGCACGAACCCGATGGTAAACCAGTTCTTATTCGAGGGGTATCGCTCGTCCAGTTTGTTTCCTATCCAGGCGCTCACAAATATTGTGGCGCCCATCTGGAATGCTATCCCGGAAAATACAGCCCAATTCTTAAGCTGATTTGTCTTTTTTTCCTTCTTTTTCTCCTCGTTGTTCTCTTTCATCACTTATGGTCTTAACCCCACCTTTCATTGTACAGGTAGCGTTAAATGTAGCTCCCGGCTCAACAGCCAGTTTGGAAATTACCGCTTCGCCCTCAATGACCGCCGTGGAGCGTAAGCTAAGAGTTCCTGATATATTGAGCTTACCGGTAAATTTACCTTCAATGTCGGCATTCTCGCATTGCAGGTCGCCATTAATGCAGCCTTCTTTACCTATTACGACCTTACCGGGGGTCTTTACAAGACCTTCCACTGTTCCGTCAATCCTGAAACCTCCTTTGGCTTCAATATTTCCTTTGATCCTGGTGCCTTGGGCAATTTTGTTCTGCTCCTTACTGAGTTCAGAAGAAGGCCGGCCTTTTTTTTCATGTGAAAACATAGATAGGGGGGATTAATTAGTATTTAAATACGTTTCAATGTTCTTATGGATCTGTGCGATCCGGTAGTTTGGGGTGGAAATATAAAAAGAATTTTCCTTGATCTCATATTTTTTGTTCACAGAAAGCAATTCAGCGAAACCCCGGGCCCTGTTCGAGGAGGTGTGGCCGTGTACCACCACAAAGACCTGTTGGGGATCATAAACATCCAGAGATACCTGTAAATGGCCATATCCCAGCTCTTCAAGAGCCTTCCTTATCTTTTCTTCAAGTTCTTCGGCACGTTCATATTCCTTTTTTTCAAAAGGAAATACCAGTTTAAAAGAAGCAGCAGTACTGTCAGCTTTAAATTCTTTTGAGGCAATAGAAGGGATCGCTTCTTTTAGCATTTGCTGGGCCTTTTTTCCTTCCTCTGTCTGGGGATAATTCAGGGCCACATAGGTCAGATTTTCCCTGTAGGCAGTGAAGCCCAGAAGCCGGCCGCTGGCCATGGCCTTTAAAAGTTCGAGTTTTGATACGATTTTATCCCCTGTATACCTCGCAGCCAATTCCTCAGCCTGTTCGATCACCTCCTCATACTTCTGGTCTTCATACAGGCGGTAAAGTTTCTTATACAGGGAGGTGGGATTATTCTCATCCTCAAGGATATTGTCCGGATTTTCAATTATGGCCGCATAACGGGTGCCGGGATACTGATGAAGAATATCGGTTTTAAGACTCGCGGCTCTGGCCCGATTGCCAAGCTGATCATAGATCCTGTACAAATTATATTTGGCCGGTAAGATCAAACGTTCTTCGGGATCGTTTTGCAATAACAACTCGAGGGTTTCTGCCGCTCGTTCATTATCCCTGAATTTCTCCCGGTAGATCAGCCCTAATTGATACCAGGCAAAATTCCTTTCCTTAACCAGGCTATCGATCTCCTGCCCGTCGCTGGGGATTGATGAAATATAGGTGTGAGGGTCAAAAACCGGATCATCCTCTAAAAAGGCTTCTTCGCCATCATTCCCTGTCCCTGCCCGGAGACCACGGCCTCCACCAAATCTCCAGTTATCTTTTAGCTCCACATTCCCCCATTTCCTAAAAAACTCCTGTTCCCCATAGGCTACCGCTGTAGAATTATAGAAATAAAAGGAATTTCCGGGATTTGGCACCCCGGGCATAGCCGGCATTCCGGTCTTTTTACTATCAAAATAATCAGCTGCTGCTCCTTCCTCCTCTCCGGGTCGGTTGCCGGGATTGGAACGTCTCTTTTCTTTAAGCTCCTCGGTATACCGGGTAAAATAATCCAGTTTTTCGTCATAGCTAAGCCCGGTAAGGTACAGAATACTGTCATTATTACGCGCAATGCCTTCATAATGGATCACATCCTCAAGGTTATCCCTCTTTTTTTTGATAAGCCGGTACTGCCGTGAAGTTTTTCGGAGTTTGGTCAGGGTACTGTCATAATATGCTCCCGCGGTTTCATACCGGGCCCTGTCAAAATATATATCCCCAAGGGTTTGATAGTCCAGGGATTGCAGAAAGCGATCATTGGACGGGGATTTAAGGGATTGGTTATAGTACTCGATCGCAAGCCGGGTGGAATCTCTTTGATAGTGGAATTCTGCCAGCTGAAAATATATTTTATCCAAATAAGGCCTGTTCTCTCTATCGTCCCCAAGGTCCCGGAGGTATTCCAGCAAACTCGTATTTTTCGCGGGATCCCGATCCAGGTTTCGGATCTTCTCGAGATGTGCATTAACGAGATACTCCCCTGGAATCCTTCTGTTGAGATCTATCACCTCATCAAAGGCCATATTCGCACTGTCCCGAAATCCCAGCTCATTATATAGCTGCCCCTTGATATACAGGTAACGTCCCTGTTCTTCTCTATTTCCAATTAGTTTGGCCGCCGTCTTAATTGCCGTCAGGGCACTGTCTTTAGCAGAGAGATTGAGATATGCCTGGGCCAGTACGGCAGAAGCATCTGCGATCTCCTGCTCTTCCAGTCTTTCCTGTCCCAGGA
>JBEPWW010000200.1:0-5445 GCA_041642215.1 Salinimicrobium sp.
CAAACCTTTCCACCTTCTGTGAATTTTACCGCATTTCCAACCAGGTTCATGATGACCTGAGAAAGCCGCACAGAATCCCCAATGATCATGGGTGGAATTTCCTCAGAGATCTCCAGTTCGATCACATTATTATTTTCTTTTCTCGAGAATTCAAAAGACTTTACAATACTTTGAATCAGATCACTCAAATTAAAAGGCGTATTTTCCAGATGAATTAGATCAGACTCCATTTTGTTCATTTGAAGAACATCATTAATAAGGGCCAGTAAATAATCGGCTGAAAATTTGAGGGAAGTGAGATCCTCCACCTGTTTTTTATCCCGACTGTCTTCAAGCAATAAAGAAGTTAGTCCCACTACGCCATATAAGGGAGTCCTGAGCTCATGACTTACAGTGGATAAAAACCGCGTCTTTAAGGAAGATAGCCGTTCTGCTTTTTCTTTAGCGGTTAAAAACTCATCATTCTTCACCTTTAACTGCTCTATTAACTTCTTCCGGGTTCTGTTATTCCTGAAAAGCAGGAACAGGAAGAGCAGCATGATCACGACAGAAAACACCAGGATTAGAGAGACCTGACGGGTCTTGGCAATGACATTATCTTTATAGACCTGTTCCCTTTTTGCCAATTCCAGTTGTTTCCTGGATTCTTCCATCCCGAACCTGGCATAGGCAGCTTCCATTTGATGCAGCTTTTCTTCCCTGAAGATACTGGCCTGGTATTCCTGATGTTTTTCGTTTATTTCATAGGCTTTTTTATAGTCGCCATCCTTATACAGCATCTTTCCATATTCCTTATTTGCAAAGGAAGCTGCAATTATGAGAGAATCCTTTTCTGCAATTTGCAGCGACTTTTCAAAAAACCCTCTTGCCTTTTCCATACTATCAACACCCGAATGATACTTGCCAAACAAGGTCATGAGCTGGGAATAAGCAATTCCTTCCTGTACCTCCCCCATTAAAGCTTGGGCCCGGAGTAAATACGGGTATGCTTTTTCGTACTGCTGATTGTCCAAATGCGTCCATCCTTTATTAAGGATAGGGGTTAAAATTTGAGGATAATTCTCGATCTTATTTCCATATTCAATAGATCTGTCATAAAATTCCAGTCCTTTTTCTACGGTCTCCTTATCTTCAGAATACACATTTCCAAGGTTATTATATGCCCCCATTAGTAGAGTGTCATTTTCTGTTTGAAGGGCGTACTCCAGTGCCTTTTCATAGTTCTCTTTTGCCCGAAGCATGTCATCCAAATTTTGATAGGTGACTCCCAGAATGCGGTACCCCCGATATAAATACGCAGTTTCGTTTAAACGGGAAGCTAAATTGATGAGATCTGCCGAACGATCTATAGTTGTAGTATAGTCATAGCGGTCCAGTGCTTCATTAAGAAATTGGTCCAGTTCCTTTAAACTGTCGCGGGTAATTTCTCTCTCCTGTGCAATGCCGGAAAAAACCAGGAAGCAACTAAAAAGCAGGGGGTAAAGAGGTTTTATCATTTGATAATATTAGGGGCGAAAACAAATTAACAATTTTTAACTAAAATTTAGCTCTTGAGATTTGTTAATTAACGCTTACCAGTTCCTCACCTTATGAAAAGATCAAAAATTAAAAAAGTTTCAAGAAGTAAAAAAGGGGTAATATATGAATCGACAAACAGGGCTAAACCACCGGAGCAAGAAGATTTCTAAAAATAGTATTAAAAAATTGGGGTATGTCATAAGGTTTAACAATAATGTCATTCATCCCAGAAGCAAGTATTTCCTCGCGCATCTCCTGGACTTCAACAGCAGTTAGTGCGATCACCGGCAGATCGGGGTTAAATTTCCTGATCTCCATGGTGGTTTCCATCCCGCTCATCCCCGGCATGTTCACATCCATAAGGACCAGGTCAAAGGTCTGGGAACGTATAAAGGACAGGGCTTCTTCCCCGCTACTGGCTACTGCGCACTCCATATCTCTTTTCTCGAGGATCCTCCTGGTCACTACCTGGTTGATCCTGTTGTCATCCACAATGAGGATCTTTCGGGTTCCTTTTTCCTTAACCTCTTTGCTCTCTTTAATAGGGTCGTCAAATGCTCCCGAATTCGCCTCTTTTTTGAAGCGGATCTCGAAGCTAAAGACCGATCCCTTGCCTTCTTCACTCTCCAGGTGGACCTGAGAATCAAAAAGATGAAGTAACTTCTTCACAATGGGCAATCCCAAACCTGTTCCCTGGTAATTATAATTGGAAGTCTTTAACTGCGAAAATTCTTCAAAGATAACTTTCTGCTTATTTGCCGGTATCCCAATTCCTGTATCCCCCACTTCAAAATGGACCAGGCATTCTGTATCCTCAGCTTCCACCAGATGGATCTTTATCCACACCCTACCTCTTTCTGTGAATTTCACAGAATTCCCCACCAGGTTCATAAGGATCTGCGATAAGCGCATCGAATCACCTATAAGTTTCCGGGGAACTTCTGGTGAGATCTCCAGGTCTATTGTATTCTGATTTTGTTTACGGGAAAATTCAAAGGATTTTAAAATATCCCTCATTAGTCCTTCCAGGTCAAAGGGACCGTCCTCCAGGTGGACTAGGTTCGACTCCATTTTATTCATCTGGAGCACATCATTGATCAGCGCAAGAAGGTAATCTGCCGAAAACTTCAGGGATTTAAGATCCTCTTCCTGTTCCTTGTTCTTATTATCTTCCAGGAGCAAGGATGCCAGGCCAACCACCCCGTACAGCGGGGTCCTCAACTCATGGCTCACGGTAGAGAAAAACCGGGTTTTAAGCAGGGAAAGTCTTTCTGCTTCTTCCTTGGCCTCCTGCAATTCCCTGTTTTTAATCTTTTGTTCCCTGATAAGCCTTTTCCTAATTCTGTTGTATCTCAATAGAATGATAAGAAAACCAAACATCACCACCAGCGAGATGACCATGATGATGGATACCTGTCTGGATTTTTTGATAACCTCGTCCTTGTACTGCTGTTCGCGCTGAGCTGCTGCCAGGTCTTTTTTATACTGCTCTGTCTCAAATTTCCCGTAGACGGTCTCCCGTTGAAAGTTTTTCTCTTCCTGGAAGATCCTTTCTTTATAGGCCTGATGTTCTTTTAACGCATCATAGGCCTCAGAAAAATTACCGCTGTTGTGCAGCATTTTAGAATATTCTTCATAGGCAAAAGAGGCTTCTACCAAAAGCGTATCTTTTTCGGCCATAGCAATAGCCTTTTCAAAATGATCCCGCGATTCGGGGTATTCAGCTTTTTCTGCATGATACATCCCATACAGGGCGAGTAGGGTACTTTGCAGGCTCTTGTCATCAAATTCCCTGGATACACCCCAGGCGTTTTTTAGATAGGGACGTGCCTGCTCATGATTGTGGTTTTCAAGATAGGTCCATGCAATATTAACGACCGGAGTTAGCGCCTCTTCTGAATCTGGCAAGGTGGCAGCTACTTCAATGGCTTTCTCATAATACTCTAGACCCTTATTAATCGTCTCCTTATTGGAAGAATAAATATTCCCCAGATTATTATAGGCGTACCATAAAACTGTATCGTTTTCTATGATTCGTGCGTAATCCAGTGCCTTTTGATAATTCTCCCGGGCCCTCATGGTATCTTTCAGCACTTCGTAAGTCACTCCAAGGAGGTTGTAACTGCGATTCAGGTTTTCGTAATCCTCGTTTCGTGAAGCAAGATCGATCACCCTAAGCGAGTATTCTATCGCATTATTGTAGTCGTAAGTCCTGTAGGCTCCTGAGGCGGCTTCTGCCAAGTGGTGTATGCTGTCTGAATGTATTTTTCCCCGGGACTGGGAGTAGACCGGGAACAGGATCAAAAGATACAGAAGAACTAAGAAATAATTTTTTCCCAATCTCTACAGGTTAATTTCAGTTGCCTTAGGGTTTGCAAATTATTTATTTTTAATTAGTTGAACAACAAAAACCTAAAAATAATTATAATTTTATTAACAACTTCTTCACTTTCTTTTAATATGAATAATCCTTTAGCCTAAGCTTTACAGGATCCTTACCAACATCTTTAGAACCCGATGAAAGTCCATCTTTGCCCCCCGGAACAATAAGAGACTTAACAGCAAAAAAAAAGAGGCTTTCAAAAAGGCGATACAAAATCATCATTCTGACTGCCTCCTAGTTAAGGGTTTTAAGAATCCTCTCAGGAGCTCGACTCCCAAAGAATCAGGACGGTTTACGTAAAAAAAGCTTTTAAGACAGCCTCCCCTTCGTGGCTTATCGCTATGGCTTAACCATATATTTCATTAAGGATCTTTGCCAGGCGAATTCCTCCTTTTTGCAGTTGCCTATGAACCACCGGGAACCACTCATACATATATTCATAACCCAATTTCTCCCCCATTTCTGCAGAATCATATACTTGCTCACTTAAGGCTTTGGATTCATACATCCAATCCAGCACCTCTCCTGAACGTATTGCTTTCACCTCTTCCTTGGTGAGATTTGGAGTACTCCCGGCAAGTTCTGTAAAACTCATCTGGAAGTCATTGATCATTTCACTATCCCACACGCGATGAAGGTTGGACCCCTTTCCAAACCAACGCACCTGAATATCGTTACCCCCTTTATCTTCTCCCCGGCCGGCATGTAACGGCTGGTGCAGGTCACCAACAAAGTGCACGAGCATTTTTAAATAAAATTCTTTCTCCTTTTTTGAAGCGCTCTTATCTTTAAGTACGCTGCGGCACTCTTCAATGGCCGATACCAGGTCCCCCTTGGGATTTGCTCTTTCTTTCAGGTAGACCGTATCCCCTTTCTCCAGGTTTACGTAATGCCAGGTCCCATATTTTTTATAGGCAGGATCACTCTTAATATCATCGGCGTAAGTAGAAACAAATGCCAGGCTCTGCCCGTTCAGCAGCTCATTGATCTTCTTTTTAGCTTTTTTAGAAAGATATTGTTCTGCCACCTCTCCGGTAGCACGGTGGCCGGTTCTTCCCCAGTATTCTTCCGAAGCAAAAGAAAAAGAAGAAATAAGCACTGCCGCAACTAATAATAAATATTTCATAAATAGGTTTTTTTTGCACAGCAAAGATACAAAAGGCAGTTCAATGAATGGTATTCAAATACCCTGCCTGATATTTTACTCCAATACCCTGTTCGACCTGAAAAACCAAAAAGAAATTTGTAACTTAGATCGAGCTCAAAAAATAACAGGTCCGGGAAAGGTAATGGTTCCGGCCTTTTTTTAATCTAAACCCTAATAAATGAAAGTATTCCAGGAAAGACAATTCATTGACAGATGGTGGACGATCATGCTGATATTAGCCGTAATCGTGATCGTTATCGGCACATCCTATTATGCCACTCTGAATGCCACAGAAGAAACTGCGGTGATCATTTCTCTAATTAGCATTGCAATCGCTTTACCTATTGTAATTGGCATCTTATATTTGCGACTGGATACCCGTATCGATGAAAAAGGG
>JBEPWW010000201.1:0-5417 GCA_041642215.1 Salinimicrobium sp.
AAAAAATTAAAGGTACCGCAGATCGGGTGGAACAGGATTACCAACCTAAGCTCTCCTCTGTTTGAGGGTATTGCTGAAAATGATTACGTCTATCTTGTACACAGTTATTATGTACCGGTTTGCTCTGAGACGATTGCCAGCTGTGAATATGGAGTGGAATTCTCCTCGGCTTTGAAAAAGAACAATTTCTATGGGGTCCAATTCCATCCTGAGAAAAGCAGTACAGCGGGAGAGAAGATCCTGTATAACTTTTTGAAACTCAATAATTAAGGCGAACTTAAAAACAGATGCGGTTCCTTCCGGAAACGCTAATAGATCTGGGGGTGACCTGGAGGAAAACTGATTAAACAGAAAAAATGAGAATTATACCGGCAATAGATATCATCGAAGGGAAATGCGTGAGGCTTTCCCAGGGGGATTATAACACCAAAAAAATTTACAATGAGAATCCTCTGGAGGTGGCGAAGGAATTTCAGGATCATGGGATAAAATACCTGCATCTGGTAGACCTGGATGGAGCAAAATCCAAGCACATTGTGAACCATAAGGTTTTGGAGCAGATAGCGGGTGGCACACATCTTAAGATCGATTTTGGAGGAGGTTTAAAGACTGATAAGGATCTCCAGATAGCGTTTGATAGTGGAGCGAACCAGGTAACCGGAGGCAGCATTGCTGTAAAGGATCCGGATATTTTTCAATCCTGGCTTCAAAAATTTGGGAATGAAAGGATCATTCTTGGCGCCGATGCGAAAAATGAAAAAGTAGTGGTCAGTGGTTGGCAGGAAGATTCCGGTGCAGATCTGCTTCCTTTCATAAGGGAATATGTGGAAAAAGGAGTGCAGTATGTGATCTGCACAGATGTTTCCAAAGACGGAATGCTGCAGGGCGCTTCAGTAGATCTTTATAGAAGGATCCTGGAGGAGAATCAGGGGGTGAAATTGATAGCCTCCGGAGGAATTGCCGGTTTTGATGATCTCCCTGAACTGGCTGAGGCCGGCTGTGAAGGAGCTATTATTGGGAAAGCCATTTATGAAGGCAGGATAAGCCTGAAAGAACTGGAGGATTTTATCATCAACTATTAAAAGAAACCTATGCTTACAAAAAGAATCATTCCCTGCCTTGACATAAAAGACGGGCGTACCGTAAAAGGGATCAATTTTCTTGATCTCAGGGATGCAGGTGATCCTGTGGAGCTGGCCAAGTTCTACTCCAAAACGGGAGCAGATGAACTGGTCTTCCTGGATATCTCAGCTACAGAAGAGAAAAGGAAAACCCTGGCAGATCTCGTCAGAAGGGTGGCCGCTACCGTAAATATTCCCTTTACAGTTGGGGGCGGAATTTCTTCTGTAGAAGATGTAGATGTGCTTTTGCAGAATGGTGCCGACAAGGTGGCTATTAATTCTTCTGCGGTTAAGAACCCCGGCCTCATCAATGAGCTGGCGGCAAAATTCGGGAGACAATGTATCGTTGTGGCCATTGACGCGAAGGAGGTGAATGGCCAGTGGCTGGTTCACCTGGTAGGCGGTAAGGTTCCTACCAGTATTGACCTGTTTGACTGGGCTAGGGAAGTGGAGCAAAGAGGTGCGGGGGAGATCCTCTTCACTTCAATGGATCATGACGGCACCAAACAGGGCTTTGCCAATGAAGCCCTGCAGAAACTGGCTTCAGAACTTTCGATCCCGGTCATCGCCTCAGGAGGGGCAGGTACCATACAACCTTTTTGCGATGCCTTTAAAATAGGTAAGGCTGATGCCGCCCTGGCCGCCAGTGTATTTCACTTTAAGGAAATTCCTATAAAAGACCTTAAGGAGGAAATGCGGGAACAGCATATAGAGGTTAGATTGTAAATGCTTCTGCCGCAAAGAATTTGCGGAGAACAAATAAGCAATGATTGTTTTTTTTGTAAAAACTTGAATAATGGAAATAGATTTTAATAAAGATAAAGATGGCCTGGTGCCGGCTATCGTACAGGATTTCGAAACGAGAAACGTCCTCATGCTGGGTTACATGAACCAGGAGGCTTATCAAAAAACGGTTGAAGGGGGCAAAGTGACCTTCTACAGCCGTAGTCGCAACAGGCTCTGGACCAAAGGGGAGGAGAGTGGTAATTTTTTATTATTAAAGGAAATAAAGCTGGACTGTGACCGGGATACCCTTCTGGTACAGGTGGAGCCCCAGGGTCCTACCTGTCACAAAGGAACGGATACCTGCTGGGGAGAAAATAATGCCGAGTTCTCACCTTTTCTGTCTCATCTGGAGCAGATCATTACCGAAAGGAAGAACAATCCCGAAAATACGAACAGCTATGTAGCTTCTCTTTTTAAAAGCGGGATTAATAAAATTGCACAGAAAGTAGGAGAGGAGGCTGTGGAAGTGGTGATAGAGGCGAAAGATGATAACAAGGAGCTTTTTTTAAATGAAAGCGCAGATCTCTTGTTTCATTACCTGATCCTGTTGCAGGCTAAAGGACATTCCCTACAGGACGTGGTGGATATATTAAAAAGCAGGCATTAGAGATGGAAACCCATCTTGACAAAAAAAATCCTGTGAATTGCTTCACAGGATTTTTTGTTTATTCCTTAATTCAATTTTATGAATTGGTCTCCTTCTTGTATTTTTCCACCTTAATGGTCAATTCTTTTTTCTCCTCATCAAGATCCATAAAGATCTTGTCTCCTTCAGAGATATGAGAGGTGATGATCTCTTCTGCCAGGGCATCTTCGATATATTTCTGAATCGCCCGGTTCAATGGACGGGCACCGTACTGTCTGTCGAATCCTTTTTCAGCAATATAATCCTTGGCCTTTTTGCTCAGTTTGAGATCATAGCCCAGAGCACCTATTCTTCCGAAAAGTTTATCCAGCTCGATATCAATGATCTTGTAGATATCTTTCTGCTCAAGAGGGTTAAATATAACTACATCATCCACCCTGTTCAGGAACTCGGGTGCAAAAGCTTTCTTGAGGGCGTTTTCGATCACACTACGGGCATTCTCATCTATCTGGGATTTTTTAGCAGCGGTACCAAAACCAACTCCCTGTCCAAAATCTTTAAGTTTTCTGGCTCCAATATTAGAAGTCATGATAATGATGGTGTTCCTAAAATCGATCTTTCGACCAAGGCTATCTGTCAAATAGCCGTCATCCAGTACCTGTAACAGCATGTTGAACACATCTGGGTGGGCTTTTTCCACCTCATCCAGAAGGATGACCGCGTAAGGCTTTCTTCTTACTTTCTCAGTAAGCTGTCCACCTTCCTCATAACCTACATATCCCGGAGGTGCACCGACTAATCTGCTGACTGCAAATTTTTCCATGTACTCACTCATGTCGATCCTGATAAGCGCGTCTTCACTGTCAAATAACTCCCTGGAGAGGATCTTTGCCAGCTGGGTTTTACCTACCCCGGTCTGTCCAAGGAAGATAAACGACCCGATTGGTTTATTTGGATCTTTAAGTCCGGCACGGTTCCTTTGGATGGCTTTTACCACTTTACCCACGGCCTCGTCCTGTCCTATTACTTTCCCTTTGATCAATTTAGGCAATTCTGCCAGCTTGTTGATCTCGGTTTGAGCAATACGGTTCACCGGTACTCCTGTCATCATCGAAACCACATCGGCTACATTGTCTTCAGTCACGGTTTCACGGTGAAGCTTGGATTCTTCTTCCCAGCGTTCCTGTGCCTGTGCCAGTTCCTTTTCGATTTTTTTCTCATCATCCCGGAGCTTGGCTGCTTCCTCGTATTTCTGTTTTTTCACTACGGAATTCTTGTTCTCCCGTACCTCTTCCAGTTTTTTCTCGAGTTCCAGAATTTGCTTGGGAACATCAATATTGATGATATGAACTCTTGATCCTGCCTCATCCAGGGCATCAATGGCCTTGTCTGGAAGAAAACGATCGGTCATATACCTGCTGGTAAGCTTCACACAGGCATTTATAGCCTCATCTGTATAGGTAACGTGATGGTGCTCTTCATACTTGTCTTTTATATTATTAAGGATCTCGATAGTCTCCTCAACAGAAGTAGGTTCCACGATTACCTTTTGAAAACGTCTTTCCAGGGCACCGTCCTTTTCTATATACTGCCTGTATTCATCCAGGGTAGTGGCACCAATACATTGTATCTCTCCCCTGGCCAGGGCAGGTTTGAACATGTTGCTGGCATCCAGACTTCCTGTAGCCCCACCGGCACCTACGATAGTATGGATCTCATCAATGAAGAGAATAATATCCTCATTCTTCTCCAGTTCGTTCATAACAGCTTTCATTCGTTCCTCGAACTGCCCGCGGTACTTTGTACCTGCGACCAGGCTTGCCAGGTCCAGGGTAACCACTCGTTTGTCAAAGAGGATCCTTGAAACTTTCCTTTTTACGATGCGCAGGGCCAGGCCTTCAGCAATAGCCGATTTACCCACACCCGGTTCACCAATCAACAGCGGGTTGTTCTTTTTACGACGGCTCAGGATCTGGGAAACCCTTTCGATCTCCTTTTCCCGTCCCACTACAGGATCTAATTTATCCAGCTCGGCCAAAGCCGTAAGGTCCCTTCCGAAATTATCCAAAACAGGGGTCTTGGACTTCTTGGTAGATTTCCCGGGGCTGCCTCCAAAGGGATTGCTTTTTCCGGAATCATCTGCGGTAGCATCTTCATCAGAAAAAGATTCCGCAGTAGGGGAGTCTATGTAATCATCGTCATTTGTGATCATATACTTGAATTGATCTTTTACCCCGTCATAATCCACCTTCAATTTGTTTAGAAGCTTCGTAGTTGGGTCGTTTTCGTTCCTTAGAATGCATAACAGCAGGTGAGCTGTATTAATGGAAGAACTCTGAAAGAGTTTTGCTTCCAAAAAGGTCGTTTTTAATGCACGTTCTGCCTGCCGTGTCAGGTGCAGATTTCGTTTTTCATTGGCCTCCACTGTGACATCAGGATTGGCGGGACTCAGGATCTCTACCTTCCTTCTAAGGTGGTTTAGATCTACATCCAGTGCATTCAGTATATCTATGGCTTTTCCATCTCCATCGCGAAGTAAGCCAAGCATTAAGTGTTCTGTTCCTATAAAATCATGTCCCAGTCTCAGCGCTTCTTCTTTGCTGTAAGCTATGACATCTTTTACTCTAGGTGAAAAATTATCATCCATCTTAATTTCCTTTCTCTCTATTAGTTCAATACTCAGGTTTCAAAAACCATACCTTTTGTGAGTTATAGCTAATTGACAAAATTGCATTTAAAATTCAAAGGAGAATGTACTGAACTTATCAACGAAGCGCTTATAAAAATTTGTTAATAAAATACACGAAAACCTTAAGTGATATAGGTCTTACTTTGGGTAAAATGCGTAAATTGGCACGTTAGATTTTCAAACTAAAATAAAACGAATTTATGGCTGAAGGAGAGAAATTAATTCCTATCAACAT